>JBKPPU010000013.1:0-12766 GCA_046733695.1 Acidobacteriota bacterium | reverse complement strand
GCAGCAACTGCTCGAAAGCCAGTCGGCTTTCGTCCTTCATCCGCCCGCCTTCATCCTGATTTCGTGGAGCGGGAGACGAGATTTGAACTCGCGACCCTCGCCTTGGCAAGGCGATGCTCTACCACTGAGCTACTCCCGCTTTCTAAGAAAACCGCAGAAAAATCGCTGTTTTCAAAGTGGTGGAGCGAAATGTACCCCTTTTTGTACCCCTTTGTCCAGAGGCCCTGCCTCCACCATTAGTAGACCTTAATGACCCCTTGCCGCTGAAACATGCGGAAGCGTCAAGATGTGGCATGCAGTTCTCTCGGACCCACGGCACCAGGCGACATAACTCAAATCCTGCCACTGAGTAAGCACGATCCGTAGTCGTCGTCCTTCTCATTACATGTTCGAGAGCCAGTCTCGCCGTTTTATAGCTAACAAGGGTTGATAGTGCTCACTTGGGGTAGGCCATTTGCTTTGCGGAATAGCTTTGCGATGGTTAGGCTGAGGTTGAGCCTTACCCGTGCTTCCATCCCAGGAGTTGAGAGCCCGACGAGGGCGGTCGCATTGTCTTCCGACGATCTCTTTAGCCATCTCGAGCGCCCGAAGCTGTTTCTTTTCTTTGGTCCAAAGATGAGCCAAAGGTGAACCTATTACCTTGTGATACCAAGCAGGACGTAAGCTTGCTTTGACGGCTGAAACGTCGACAAATACTGCGTAGCATCGTTTGGTAGCACCAGGGTGGGCCTGAGGATTTTAAGTCCCGCGATTGGTCCATTACCTAATCTTACGAAACGATACAAGCCAGTATTTATGCACCTAGCGGCTATCAAGCTATCGCTTCAGCTGGCTTCGTATCAACACGTACCGTCACCATCTTAGCCCCATCTTTTCTTTTCCAGATCGCCAGTATGCAAAGCATAGAACTCCCCAGATCCGAATTAGTTATGCGACGAAAACAGATTTGCTGTTGAATAACTAGCTCAACTTGTTGCGACAAGTATTCAGAGGAGTTTTTTTATTGGGGTTTAACCGGCGGCAGGCTATAATGCGCAACATTGAACCATAGGAGATTGCCCTGAATGCCCGATCCCCTGAATTCCTTACGACGACCTCGAACTATAAACATTCCAAGCATCTTTCAAGAAATTTGCGAAATGCAGGATGACGTGTTCGAACCTTCGCCTCTCAGCGCGCTCGAAATAGATCTCATTGGCGCCCCTGAATTTCAACGCCTCTTTCGTGTGTCGCAAATGGGCTTCGTCGATTTGGTTTATCCCTCGGCGAATCATACGCGCGGAATCCATAGTATTGGTTGTTGCTCCTGGGCCAAGAAGCTTATCGCAATACTCAACGAGAACGCGCATGAAGCTCCCAAGAAGTGGCAGCAGCTCGAGATATCTGCTTCTGAAACTGCATTGATCAGCATTGGCGCGTTGCTTCATGACCTTTCCCACGGTCCGTTCGCGCATGATATCGAGAAGAAAAGTCATTTGATCTTTCCGTTTGGAAAGCAGGCGCCGATAAAGATGAAATCGGCTTACGGCCCGTATGAGAAACATGATGACTATGTCAAAAATCCGGTCCTGTATATAACGATTTTGGATCCTGACCGCTCGGTTGTCGCACGTGTTCTTCGGCGGCATTCACCGGAGTTTTGGACCTTAATGCAGTCGGAGTCCAAAGAATACCCTCAATTAGTAGACTTCGTTGAGCAACTCAGGACTTGTGAACAAAATGGGAAGTGGCCCGACTTACAGCACGAACTTTTACCGCAATTGGTTTTTCATCTGTTTGCGTTTGAAAAGTTCCAGGATGGTAAGAAGAAGTACAAAATAAAGCTCGCGAAGGACTTTAATGAAGGCAAATCATCGGATTGGGGACTAGGTCCACATGGATACCCAATTAAGGAATTGCATCAGGCATGGTATCAGCCATATCGGCACGACATTATCGGAGACACTCTTAGTGCCGATCTCCTGGATTACCTGCATCGCGATTTGCGGCGACTTGGGTTGAAGAAGGAGTTGGATTTAAGACTCCTAAAATCATACGTTATGATTCCGGTTACCGACGCTGATCGCGTTCACTTCGGAACTCAAAACGAATCCATGCTGCTTCAGGAAAAAGTTTGGTATCGATGCGCTCTGGACTTGGAAGATTCTAAGCGTGGTAACGAGCGCATGGAAAGGCTTAATGATCTATTTCGGCTGCTCGATTTACGGCATGAAATTCATGAGAAGGCGGTTTTTCACCGGATTGTTCAAGCCGGAATCGCGATGTTGTCCCGAGCGGTTCTGCGCCTTCCGCCAAATAAAAAACCGACACTAGAAGAGATGTATGGTTTCGAACGCAGTAAATCCCCTGCGATCAATGGTGACGATCACTTCTTAGCGCAATTGATTGAAGCAGCGAAGGGGCAACGGGAATATTATCGTAATGCAGAATTAATAAGCCAAAGCCTGCCTCAAAAATTAGCGGAGCGCCGCGTTTACCGACCTCTGATGGGAGTACCCGGGGACCGTGTCAATGTCTTACTCGGTGAAAGATCTCAGGACGGAACAGAGGACATCCTGCGCGAGCTTGCTGCGATTGTAGACTCGGAGCACTTTAAGTCATATTTCTGTTTCATATCGAGGTGTGTCGACGAGTTTCTCCAGCACACATGTGATGACGTTAATGAGCTCGTTAGGGAAGTATTGGCCGATGACCGACACCTTGATGCGATCATCAAGACTCGACCACCTAAACATGTAATATTCTGGGTATTGCCTTACAAGCAGCTCTTCAAGGATCCGGAGATCGTGATCCGCGTAGGAGATAATGTTACGACAATTGACTCTTTATTAGAAAAAAATGACGTTAGGGAGTTCGTCAAACATCGAGTTCGCGCTGGCTTGGCTGAAACCGAAACTAAATATACGACGTTGTGGAAATTGTATGTCTTCTTAAGTGACGGACTGTTTTACACGGGTCCCGCCGCGCTGTTGTTAAACGAAGCGTGTAGTGACGATATCACAGACGGTTCAGCGCATGAGCAACACCTTAAGGCCGCTCAAATTCTAGTTATTCGGGCGCTTAGAGCCGCCTGGGCATATTGGAAGACGCAGCGTAGTGAGTGGGAATTAGTAGACCTCCCTGGTAAGGTTAAGAACGTAACAGAGTTGTTACACCAAACAGCAAATAAGGAAGCGCTGAAAAAGATGTTAGCTGATTTTCTCAAAGAGGATGAAGCCCCTCTCTTTGAGACGATCCGAGAAAAAGTCTTAACCGGAAGAGTTCAAGCATATTTACACACGAGGAGCGCCGATGGTCAAATAACTGACGGATGCCGGGACATACGATATAAGTATGACGCCAAACTGTCGGGGACGTTTGCCGATGCTCTGACTGCTTTCGGCTTTGCTAACGAAGATAGAAGCCGAGTCGCACTCATTAAGAAAGTACTGAAAGCGAGTGGTAGAAGACCATCAGATTTCGGACAAGAAGAATTTAATTATCTTGTGAGTCGGTTGGCAGCTGCGCCTAAACGGATGTTGAGGGAGTGCTTCCAACTTCCTTCGACAGACGGCTTGGAAGCTGCAGCTCGAGGCGAATCATTGCAAATAAACAAAAAGGCGCTCCAGCATATTCTCCGCGATTCTCGAGAAGACAACAATTGGAATCTCGAACCGAGAAGCGGTCATTGAAGCCGCACCAAAGGTATCTGTCCCTCCTCGACGTGGCTAGCGTTCAGGAGTTGGAAAATAGAATTGTCTCTGAAGTACTCCACAGGGTACGCAAACACTCTTTTTACGAAAGATTCGGTGCCGTTCGGCTTTCACGCGTTGTCGACAGTTTTGATATTGACCCGATTCCTCAATTTGACGCGATTGTCCCTGACGGGCGTCTTAATTACGACCGCACCCGAAAGCGTTTTGTAATTACTTTGCGAAGCCCTCACCTAACGATATCGGATCAATCCCGCGAGTTATTTAACGAATCTCACCCAGAATCCGAGAGTTTTTTTACTAGGAGACTCCGCTTCACGTATGCGCATGAGGTTGCTCATCGGTTTTGCTTCATTGAAGAAGACGGACACTGGAAAAGAGCTATAACGGCCGCAGCAGCCAGAACCAACAAATCCGCTCGGTTCGGAGTCCTTTCTAGATTGGAACTGAATGAAGAACGGCTTTGCGACCGTGTGGCAGGCCGATTATTAATACCAGACGACGTTCTTGCAGATTACATAGAACACCGACTCTCTTATCCTGCATCAGATCGAACATTTGATTTACACAAAGAACTAATTCTGGGGGCAAGAATGTTTCAGGTCAGTGAAGATTGCCTGTTGGTTGAAATGCAACGGGCGGTCGAACGGGGGAAACTGGAATTTCCGGCTAACCTCTGTGTACTACTCATAAGGCCTGCACACCGGCTCGCGAGGAGCCAAATTGGCCCACGCAAGCTCAGAATTCGTACAGCGATCATGCCTCCTATCATTGGCAACACTGGTCTCAAACGAGTCTACCCCGGATTAGGTGCCGAGAATTTAGGCAAACGATTTTGCGCCTGGATCTCTGAAATAGAAGCCTGCGTTGCCAAGAACTCTGGAGAGGCGAGTCTTCCCGTCCTTCTTCGTACAGACGAGGCCGGCGGGAAAGATCAAGAGTTCAAGTTAAATGGATGGTGGAAACTAACCCGACGAGAGAAATCCATAGAAGGAATTCTGATTTGGGGCATTCTCGCGCAGAATTGAGATGATCCGTCCGGATTCATAGTCCAAATCAACTTCATTGATGTCATAAATTGCGACGATGTTGGGATGACTCTACACAGAGAAAACGAACTGCCGAGAGTGGGAGTCGAACCCGATCAGTGGAGCCCACCTTACAAGAATAATCAGGTTCAAATCGTTGATATAGAGCCTGAAAACCTTACAACTCTTCAACAGGTTGCAGCCGTGTAGCAGATTCTTGTGCAGTCCCTTGACATCGAATTTCATCCAATTGCAGCGAGTCGAGTGACGAATCGGTGACAAGTTTCTTTGAACAATCATCGTTGCATAACTCAAAACAGATCCCTATTCGCCTAACAATTTGAGCAGACTCCAGTCGGAGTCATCCTTGATTTTGGGTATCTCAGGAGCGACGGGGCCTATGTACTTGCTTAGCGTTGCAAAGTATCCGACGTGACTACTTGCTCCTGGCCCGCCCGGTACAGGAATGAGGCACAGTTGTGCGATTCTTAGCCCGACCTTTAGTGGAAGAGGAGTCTCGCCTAGATTACGCAGTTCCAGAGTTATACATCCGCGAAAGCCTGCGTGCACCGTTGTAGCAGTGGCGATGTTTAACCCTAATCTGCCCCAGCTAGATCGGCCTAGCACAAGCGCGTAAAAGTCAAACGGCACGCAAATGTACTCCAATGTAGCGGCCAAGACGAACTGGTGTGGGTGAAGGATAAATTCTTTGCCGACGGGAACGAAGAGTTCTTGATAGAAGGCGTCGAGCGGGATTGAGTCTCCCGTCGATTGGCTTAACTCCGGCTCGGGAGATATGTGCGTGTACCCGCTAGTCTTGTTGAGCAAGAAAGTTGTTCCAAGTCTTAAATCAACAGAGGTGGAACTGTACTGTGTTAGCGGATTTGTTGATGGTGTAACCACAAACGGATTCGACTTTCCGCCTATCTGTCGTTGACGCATTGGCCAAAGCGTAGCTTTCAGTTCCTTAACTGCTAGCTCAGGTCCGCAGAATTTTTGCTGCGCAATCTTGACGAAGTCGTAGAGACTGATCGCATAGCGCAGGTGCTCGCAAAGCCGCACTCGCAGTATTTCAAATCTCTGTTCCGGTAATTCTCTGCTATGAATGTAATACTCGTTTTCCTTCTCAAAGAACTTTCCATAGTAATAAAGAGAGGTGGCCACGACCGCTGCGGTGGGAGGAATCAGTTTAGGCGGATCGGAATTAACCGATTCGAAGGGCGGTCTAAACGCATTCAATTCAGTTGTGACGACTGACCAGATCTCGTCCAGCACATCGCCATCGAACGATGAAGTAAGTCCTGTCTTTTGATGGATTGTGTCGGCCACTTGCTCCGAGAACTCATCATCCGCAGTCTTCGTAAACAAGCTAAGATCCGTCTCGAAGTCCGCGACGCTGGTAACCATGGCACCAAAACATTCGTTAACGGCGTCATTTGCGGAGGTGAAACTCTTTAGACTTTGGTACGACTGATGAACTCGGCTCAACTCAGGTGGATGCGTTGTGCTGCTACTATTCTGGTCTTGAGGAGAAGCGAAAAAGTGTTTCAGAAGTGCGAAGTCAAAGGCGGGTCCCATCATGCATCTGCCTATCGAGTCGCACAAGAACTCTTGTATGTGAGCTGCTATTCGTTTCCTCTTATCTTGTAACTGTGCCTGCGTAAAAAGCGTGCCTGCACCATATTTATTGATGAATTCCTCGCTTAACGTCTTTGCGAGCAATTGATAGTTAATTTTCCAATAGACATGGCCCACCTCGTGTCCGATCAAAGCGATGGAGGCGATATCGTACCTGGCTTCGGATGGAATGACGAATATGTCGACTGGCTGATCCGCTCCAGCCGATGCTTTCAGATCGGGCGGAAGGAAGCTTAAGACGTCCGGTGCAATGCTGTAGTTCTCACTGCTAATGGAGTGGATAATCAGTATATGCCTCTGATCGGGATTTATGTTGCACTTCTCGTAGCATTCCCTGATAAGTGACATTGCCCACCAAGAGGATCTGCTTGGACTAGCTTCTAGAAATAGATCAATGAGATGTGAAACAAAGTTGATCTGAGATTTGAGCTCGATGAGATCGAGTCGATCAACGATTCGCTCACTCTTTTCTTTTAATTTGTGACCGAGTTCGAGGAGTCTTTTTCTAATGAGATCGGGAAATCGCTGAAGGTTTATGTCGTTAATCTTCGATAGCTGTGAATCTACAATGCTTCGTGCGATCTCCCGATTGATGTTTGAGGCACTCATAAGTCCTTGGGGGTGAGAATACTAGACGCCCCTGTCTCTTCCTTTGAATCGATGACATACATAGCCTGAGTTACAAATTCGATTGCTAGATTCGTTTCATCTGGGTCCAAGGCATCAATGTCCTCTGACTCGATTGCCTCTTTCAGGGCTTCCAAGTAAGCCCCACGCTTTTCCTGATCGACTTGTTCGAGCACATTAGTTATGGCTTCTGAAAGCTCTATCGCTGCTGCGACCTGGTGACTGCCGAAACCGTGGAAACTGTAGAGAACCATCTTGTCTGAAAGATTCTGAGATTCGCTCATCTCAAGCGACTCTAGAAGAATGCTTTTGTCTTCCTCACCCAAGGCTGCGCCATCTCGTCTGATCAACCAATGGCGCAGTTTGTTCAGAATGGATATTGCCACGGAATAACGTGCGTGTGTTTCTAATAAACTCATGTGCGACATAGCTTCTCCTCGAAATTTGAATGTAGGTCGAAGCCCAATCGAAATTGCTCGGGGGTCCGTCGATCATAATAGGGGAATACTAGAAGTCCCAAAGCATATTGCAAGACTGGTGAATGCTGCGTGTGGGACCTCCGGCTATGAAAAGGGTTCACTTGCTAACGAAAGCCAGAACTGTATCATTGATTCATCCATGCCTGACTCTTCGAGAATCTTCTCATAGCTAAGCTTCTCATGTTGCAACGATGGATCTCTCAACGCTGCTACTCGGGGATGAGTTGGCACCTCGAACGTCGCTAATAATATTTCGCCGCTAATTTGCAAAGTTTTCTCTGCTCGATTAGCGAGCTCAGAACGCCACGCCGAAGGAATGATGTTGGCGTAGCGCTCCATAGCCGATAGAAACGCCAGAGGGACACCTAACCTAAGCGCGATCTCAGATGCCGGTAGTCGTGTGCGTCTTTTCAACTCATTCAGCAGCGGAAGTAACGAAATCTCATCTCCAGATTGGCTCAGCATCTCGCTCACGCGTGCTTTGACATTATCCACTAACCGATCTGCATTAAGCCCAGAAGCGTTAATCTCGTCCCTGAGTTCTTCTCGATGCCATTCCGCTTCACCACTAATCCTATTGATGCTGCGGAACACACCGTCGATGTCTTTCAATGGCGCTCTGTGATCCATGATGTTTCTATTGCGCTCTTCTGGCAGCTAATTCATTAATCTGAATTAACACCCGCGCGGCCTTCCGATCGAGTCGCTTCATGGCATTGTAGACCTCTCTGATATTCAAGCCAGTCGCGGACGCAATCCGATCCGCCTTGTCGTTCCCAAGAAGCATTGCCTCTATAACTCGCACTAATACCGGATCGTCCTGCGCCGACAAAATCAACAACTCGATGGCCCGTTCGTGCAACTTCTCTTCTTCGTTCTTCGATACTGCGTCTTCGGGAGAGATTCCGCTTCGAGCAAGCCAAGCCGATTCCGTCGGATGACCTTGCGAAGAGGACGTTCGTCCTGATTCAACAGAGTCAATAGGCGCAGAGGAGGCTGTCACGAATAGGCGATTATCTTTGCCGGTAGCTAGGTGACTCAGAAGACTATCGATCACATCCATTAGATACTCTTGGATATTCGGCTTTGACTTAGGATTCCAACGGCGCTCGCCTGAAAGCGTTTTTTCGAGCGCCAGCGACACGATTGAGTCGATTGTCTCTCCACCTGGAAGTTCCACTGAATCGCCTGTGCGCCACCGGAGTCGATTGCTTTCCCGAAGAGCATAACGTCCAAGTTGCAAAATCATATCGGTCAGCTCGTCTTCTGACATCCGCGTGAGAGCCTCACGCGCCTCATTCAGCATCCCCTCTTCCTTCCACTCAATAGCTACTGCCCGGATGATAGGTGCATTTGCCATGAAATATCAAAAAAATTTCAGCACGAACGGCGAAAATCACTAAGTGTGCGGCATTAGGGTTCAAGCGCGAGGATATGTTGTCGGATGAAGTTTTATCTGGCAGGCAACCTCAGATCAGGTTTGAAGGAGAATCAAAATGGCAACTAATCCACCAAAGGATGATGGGCATCGCAACGGAGCGGTAAGGGACCGTTCCCAGACTTATAACCCAACGAACGATCGCTGGACAAAACGCGATACCAATAGCGGACGATTTATTGATCAGAAAGCAGACCCAAAGCCATTTAAGGGCGTTCGCAAAGAAAAGTAAAAAATTGAGGCCGGTCTAGTTCCACTTTCGCCTCCAACAAGAAAGAGGCTTCCTGTGACAAAAGCCTGTGCAGATAATCCAGAAGGAATAGCTCACCAATGCAAGCTGCCGAATGATGAATTCACAGCTGCGTGGTCCTGTATTAAGCTCAAGCAGGGAATTCACGATCGGATGCTAGCGCAATCCCTTCTTTCCTTCACTGTTCGACAAAAGTTGGCATTTGAAGTAGCCCCGCTGCATGGTCTCATACTGCTCACAGGTCCTCCCGGAACCGGTAAGACGACCGTAGGTCGAGGGCTCGCGAACCAAATAGCTAAACAGCTTCCTGGTGGCAAAAGCACCTATGTCGAAGTCGATTCACACAGCCTTATGAGTTCGGCACATGGTCGCAGCCAGCAAGCGGTTGCGAAGTTGTTCGAGCAGACGATTCCCGAGTTCGCAATTAACGGACCTGTCTTGGTGCTCCTCGATGAGATTGAGACGCTGGTTGTTTCTCGCCAACAGCTTAGCTTGGAAGCCAATCCGATTGATGTACATCGGGCAACGGATGCGGCGTTGGCAGGGTTGGACCGACTGACACGCGAACACAGGAATATCCTTCTAATTGCGACGACTAATTTTGCGAAGGTACTAGACCAGGCGTTACTTTCGCGGGCAGATCATATTGAACAGTTCGAACTACCGAATGAAGCCGCGCGTCGGGAGATCATATTGGATACCCTAAGCGCCGTGGGAAAAGTCTGGAGCAAGGTACGTAGCGTTGAGAAAGATGTAGACGTGCTGGCCAAGGCTGCCGAAGGCCTTGATGGAAGACGAATCCGTAAACAGATCTTTGTCGCTATTGGATCAGACCTTGAAACAGCGCGAGATCCTAATAGGCTGACGAAAATTAAGATCGAGTCGGCTTTCAATCAGGCGAGGAAAATGCTGAAGGAGATCAATGAATGAGAGTAAGGCGTGACGTGAGCTCGATTCCTTATCGATCAGCCAGCGAAACTTGGGACCAAATCGTAAAATTGGTAACGGGTCCCAATTCGTGTGATGTGCAGCAAATTACAAACGCAGCGGGCGTAATGGGCTCAATAATAACGGATGAGCATCTTGCAAGCCGTGCGCTAATCATCGAAGGCGTTGGTCCGCAACTTCGTATCTATTGTAGACATGGAATGAGGGCCATCGAAGAAGGCGGTGATGTCAATCCTCTCACATGGAACCCCACGGCCGGTGACTGGACCATGCATGTACCATGCGATTCAGAGAATATCGCGTGGGTCCGGTCATCGCTATCGGTGAGTTCACCACGGATAAAGGTTTTTGACTTTGATGAGCCAGAATCCGACGAAGAGACCGACTCAAGGAGTAAAGAGGTAGTGGTTGATTGGAATGTGAGAGGTTAATCAATATGGTGACACCGGCTTATGCTCACACGCGAGCATTTACACAGACTCACAGCATAGTGTTCTTGAGCGACAACCTCCGAAATACGTTGAGAGAGGTAATCCGTGAGAACGGAATAAGTCCCAATAAGCTCATGCAGGATTGGGGCACGATCGAGCGCGGCATTCGAACTTGGCTTCAGTCAGGTCATCTGATGAATGTTGTAGTTGAATTTTTCAGGCCTGGCGAATCCACGACTTCGGCGCGATGGGAGTTTCCGATTGGCTATGATGGGTCAGGAGTCGATGAGGATATGTGGCTGGATAAGAACTACCTTCGACAATTGATCGCGAAGTCCAAGCGCCCTACCAGCGATTGTACCTACCGGATTGTCTTGGTCACTCTTTCCGGGGAGCCGTGGGTGAGTGGATTCACCAACTGCACATTTCTTTCAACAGGATCCTTGGCGGCCCGTCATGCAGGAACCGTGATAGCTACGGGACACATGACTGCTGGCGTAACTTACTGGAGGTAGCGATGCTAAATACTGATGAAGCCTTTGATAAGTTCCGAAGGCGTTTGGAGCTTAGCGAAGTGGAACGAAGAGATGCGGCGAGACGGCATGCGGAAGTGAGGGAATGCATTCGCGGCGGTTTCGACGTCAAGACTGATTTTCTGTCTGGCTCCTACAAACGACATACCAAAACAAAGCCACTTAAGGACGTTGATGTCTTATTCGTCCTCGGTGAGAAGGAGATGTGGCGCCGCGATAAACCTCCGAGTGAAATGCTTCAGGCCTTCGAACAATGCCTGAAAGCGAAATACAGCGGTGTACAGATTTGTCGACGCGCCGTAACTGTGGAATTCGACAAGGCATACTATCCTGAGGATCACGAAGGCAAAGTGCTTAGCATCGACGCTGTACCCGCTTTTGAATCCGGCGATGACGAATACGAGATACCAGACAAGGTTACTGGTACATGGATTAAGACGAATCCGAAGAAGCATAAGGAACAGGCCACGGCAAAGAATGAGGAGATTGGCGGGCAGTGGGTTCCGCTTGTGAAAATGATTAAAGGGTGGAATCGTGCCAACGGCAAACCTATCAAACCATCGTTTCTTATTGAGGTAATGGCCGAAGACCTTGTCGAGGCGCCCTGCTCGACGTATCCGAACGAAGTTCGTAATTGCTTTGCAGCAATGGAGGCGAGTGTTGGAGATGAGTGGGATGATCCAGCGGGCCTGGGCCCACCAGTCTCTGACCAGATGACCCCGAAGCTGATCACTGAGGCAAAGAAGGCGCTGAAGGAGGCGCAGCGAAAAGCAACATTGGCGGCTCGGGCCGAAGAATGCGGCCGTCAAGGTGAAGCACTGAGGATCTGGCGGGAGATACTTGGTGACTATTTCCCGCTTTCATGACTGAGGTGTAACTTCGATATGAGTCAATGGTCCCTTCCTGTGCTCCTTGCTGGGCTACATGAAGATATACAAAATCGGTTGGCAACCGCTCGCAAGGCTTTTGGCCACGCCAGCACAAAGGGAAACGCGAGCGAGCATGTGTGGCTTGAGTTGCTCAAAACTTACCTGCCTCGGCGTTATAAAAGCGAAACCGCACACGTGGTTGATAGCCATGGCAAGTTCAGCGAGCAGATCGACGTTGTTGTGTTCGATCGACAGTACTCGCCTTTCATCTTTCGGTACGAAGATCAAACGATCATTCCGGCTGAAAGCGTATATGCAGTGTTTGAGGCAAAGCAGGTTATCAACGCTGAACAGGTTGCCTACGCTCAGAAGAAAGTCGAGAGCGTCCGCCGACTGCATCGCACTAGTCTACCGATTCCACACGCCGGCGGCGTCTATCCCCCTAAACCACTGACGCACATCATTGGTGGCCTCCTGACTTTCGAGAGTGATTGGAATCCGGCTTTAGGTGAACCCCTAACCACCGCGCTCGCCGAAAGTAGCTCCGATGGCCGTCTCGACATCGGGTGTGTCGCAGCCCACGGGGTTTTTGGTTGCGACGCCAACGGTTGTTACACGATCACTCCTCAGTCCAAACCCGCGACAGCCTTCTTATTTGAGTTGATAACGAGGCTCCAGAACACCGCAACGGTGCCAATGATTGACATTCGGGCGTATGCGCGATGGCTCATTAACTAGTGCTTCTAGAGTCACAGCTCGAGGGCAAGGGCTTTTAGTACATAGAATGATACCTGTCTCTTATACACATCTCCGAGCCCACGAGACACTAATCT
>JBKPPU010000012.1:0-39998 GCA_046733695.1 Acidobacteriota bacterium | reverse complement strand
AGCCCGCCGCTTTTCACTTCGACCCATTTGGCACCGAGTTTCGTGAGCCGGGGCGGATCAGCCATCCGATTACAAAGAGCCTTCCAGCTTGCGCCGGAGTTCCTGGCGACCTCGCGCCAGTCTGGATTTCACTGTGCCGACACTGATCTCCAGCGTCGTAGCGATCTCCTCGTATGCAAAACCTTCAATATCCCTGAGAACCACAGCTTCACGATAAACACGTCGCAAACCACTCAAGGCCTTTTTCAATGCTCGTTCGCGTTCGCTCAAGATTGCGTCCTGTTCCGGATCCTTGGCAGTTGGGGATTTGAGTGTTGCCACCAGGCCAAGTCGCCCGCCGCCGATCTCAGGCGCGTCGATTGAAACAGTCGACTCGCGCCGTCTGCGACGCCACCAGCGCCAACGGTTGCGGGCCTGGTTAATCGCGATCCGGTAGATCCACGTCCGCAAATCCGAGTCGCCTCTGAAATGGCCGATGCTCTGGAAGGCCCGCAGGAATGTTTCCTGGGTGAGGTCTCGTGCTTCCTCGCCGTTTTCAGTCAAACGATAGAGCAGCCCATAAATCTCGCCGGACCGTTCCTGAACGAGCTTCTCAAAGGCTAACGCGTCGCCTCGCTTTAATCTTTCAATGAACTGATCTTCAACCTGTGGCCGGGCCTCAACCACGGTCGCGGGAGCAACCTGCTCTAATTCCATTTGCCCGTGGAGAGCAATTGGTTCTCCGTAGCTCACTGATCACCCCCTGGGGCGGGAATCGGAGCAGTTAATGATTTTTGCCCTTTCCCGGACAGGCTTCCCCTTAGACATCCGCCTCTGGCCTTTTGTTCCCGATGTTTCGAAAAAAATTTCATACCTGCTGTGTCTTGGATGCATTCACCAGGCTGAGAACTATTTCCACAGTCCCGGAGGGACTAAATGTTTATAGCCGTCATTAATTCAAATCCGGGGCTCCAAAGGAGCCCAATGTAAGCCGATCAACATAGCGCTCCTCCGGAGCGCGCTAATTCTAAATGCCAACGGCTATAAACATCAGGCCGCTCTGCGGCCAGACCGTTAGTCGAAACAATCCATATTCAAGAATTTCAGCGGTTATGGCTTCTTGACAAGTTTTTGTACAGGCCATTAGAGTGACTCTTTTTCCGCTAATCATACACCCAAGAGAACGCAGCCGACTACGTAGGCTTGCAAGAGGAAAACAAGTGGCAAAGTATAAGAAAAAACGTGCCCGCGAGCTCCAACATGACCGCTTTCGCGACACGACAATGAGCTTTCTCGACCGTTTGGGCAACCGGCTGGAGGGTCGAGGACGCACCATTCTGTATGCGGTGGGCGGGGTTATTCTCGCCACCCTGTTGGTTATCTTTTTCGTCAAATGGAATAACCGGAAAAACGACGAAGCGCGCCAGGCGCTTGGACGGGCGATAAATATCCAGACTGCCGCCGTTTCACCCAGCCCTATACCGGGCAGCACTGAAATGACTTACTCCACTGAAAGAGAGCGCGCTGAGAGGGCAATTGCCGAGTTTGAAAAAGTGGCAGCGAAATACGGCGAGCCTTACCATTCGGAGTCGCGTTATTTCATCGCCTCAAACCGTTTGGTTGTCGATCGGCCGAAGGGCATCAGCGAACTGACAGAGCTCTCAAAGAGCAGCAGTGGCGAAGTGGCTGCACTCTCAAAATTCGCTCTCGCACAGGCAAACGAGAGTGACGGTAAGCTCGACGACGCTGCGCGTCTCTACAGCGAACTGGCAAAACTAAACAGTGCAACGGTAACTGCCGAAACAGCCAATCTTCGTCTCGCAAAAGTCTATTCGAAGCAGGGCAAGAAGAAGGAAGCCGCTGACCTGCTGTTCAATATCGTAGACGCAGCTCGCAAGGCCAAAGGCGCTGACAATCAGCCTGTGCCGCAATCGACAGCCGCTCGCGAAGCGGGAGACGAGCTCCAAAAACTCGATCCGGATCGCTACAAACAACTTCCGCCCGAGGTTTCTTCATTAGCCGGATAAAGAGAAGCACAAAGTAAGACTTTCGCGTAACTCGTTTGTGCTTCTATGGACAATCTTACCCATTCACTCGTCGGACTTACTGCGGCAAAGGCGGGTTTGGAGAGATTGTCACCCGGCGCAACGACACTCTGCGTACTCGCTGCCAATGCTCCTGATTCGGACATCGTCGTACTCGCGTTTGGAGACCGTTGGGACTTCCTGCAGCATCATCGCGGCATCACTCACGCCATCGTCGGTGTGATTACTCTGGCCGTTCTGCTGCCACTGATCTTCTACGCAGTTGACCGTCTCTGGTCACGTTTTCGAAACCAGGCACCCAAAACAAAGCTCAAGGGATTACTGATCGCATCGTTTATCGCGAGTGCGACGCATCCGTTTTTGGACTGGACCAACAATTACGGAATCCGATTCTTTTTGCCGTGGAGTCCGAAGTGGTCGTATGGCGATCTCGTCTTCATCGTCGATCCATATCTCTGGTTGATTCTTGGCGGCGCGGCGTTTCTGTTGACAGCGAAATCCCGATTCTCAAAAGCAATCTGGGCCGTCATTGCAGCCGTATTGACGTTATTGATCGTCGCAAGCCCGCGAAGCGATGCTTTGCCCAATCCGCGACTGATTGCGCTTTTATGGATAGTGGCTCTAATCGCGTTGATTGTTCTCTTGATGAAAGACGCGAACAAACGTTGGGGAAGCCGGATCGCATTCGTTGCGATTGCGCTCGTACTTTGTTACTGGACACTCCTGGGCTTTGCCCACTCGAAAGCGCTTACCATTGGAACTGAACAGGCAGCGAAGTTCGCTACTGCGAACGGCGAAACAGTCACGAGGCTTGCGGCCATGCCAAGGCTAGCGAACCCGTTTCGTTGGGACTGCGTTTTCGAGACCGATCGAGCGATGTACAGGTTTGAACTCGGATTGACGAACGACAACTCCGCTGCGGCACGAATCCGTTACCCCAAACCCGCGCCGGAATTACTGAGTACAGTTTCGGAGCAAAGGCCCGCACGCGTTTTCCTCGGCTTCGCGAGATTTCCGGTCATGCAACTCGCCGATCCCGACTGCACCACTCGCACTCTCGTTCAATTGGCGGACTTGCGTTACACTGAACCCGGCCGATCGCGTGGGACTTTTGCCTTTGAGATGCCTATCGATTGTCCTCGCGAGCGATAACAGAATGAACGAGACCAAAGAATTTGACAGCCTGCCTGTACTCGCTGAAGTGCAGGAAGAACGAGAGCGCGCACGGCCGAAATCGACGCTGGCCAGCGTACGAGTCTCGCCCGGTCCTTATCTCGCTGTTGCGGGTGTCATTTCGTTTGCGGCGGCGCTCATGCTACGCGGCGGCTACGATATGACCGCCATTATTATGCTTGCGGCGGCATGGTTGATCGTGCCGGTGTTTGCACTTAGCGATCGGATCGCGTTTGATGGCACTTCGTTGCGTCGTCACGGACCGGTGGCGTCGTTTCTCCATTTGATTTTTGGGTATCGCAAGCACCTCGCTATCGACGACTTTGAAACAGTAGAAACGCAGGCCGTCCGCACGTTGCGCCGCGGTGGTCGCGTTCGCTATCGCTATCGCACACAAATCACGGGCAAGGGTAAAGAGTTCGTCATCGTTTCCGGCGGACATGATTACCGCAAGCTCGTTCTCGAACTGTTTCCACTGATTCACGAAAGCAAGTTGGACAATCGCAGCCGCGACTTGCGTGACTATCTCAACGAGCCGCGTTCTCTCAATCGCAAGACACAGCTTTCGCAACTCGCTTCGTCAGATCTGCTCGACGTTACGCGATCGGATTTCAAGCTCGGCCGCAAGCTCAAACGAAATCCGGCCACTCCCGAGATACCGGCAACCCCTGAAGATCTCGAGCGAGCACGTCTGCTTCGTCGGCTCGGAAATGAACTACGCGTATCCGGTCGCCTGCGTGAAGCCGGCGAAGCTTTTCGCCGCGCGCTCAATGTGAAGCCGCACGGCGCGTGGCTCATCTACGACTTTGCTCGACTGTTGCGATCGCAGGCGAGTGCGCAGTCAGATGCGCGCCTGTTGTCCCGTTCACGAGCAGCTTTGCGACTTGCCAGCATTCGCGCGCAGAACGATGTGGTTTTACTACCGTTGATTGGCGAGAGTTTTCTGGAGTGCGGTGATGCTAATCACGCGCGGCGTGCGCTACAAAGAGTCGTTGATCTCGACGGCGGAAACTTTAAAGCTCGGATCGGGTTGGCCGACATAGCGTTGCGGGAAGGGAAGCTCGCCCATGTGATTCATCATTATCACGAGGCCGCGCGCGTGAGTTCCGAAACAGCCTTGGCCCGGTACGCTCGCAGTGAAGGCGAGTACTACATGCAGTTGAATAATGATGACGATTACCTGGTTGCGGAACTGCGCCGCATCAATTGGTTGCAAAGCGTCACTCGCATTCGCCGTTTGGCGTTACGCGTGACGAATGCGAGTGTGTTGCTTGCGCTTGTTGGTGGTCTGATCGATCCAGTTGCGGGAAGTCTGGGCTGGTCGCTTGCCTCGTCTGCGTTAGTTATCTGGTTGATCTCGCTGGGTGGTACCAGAATGCTTCTCACACGCTCCAAACCATCGCCTACATAAGCCACAGATTACACAGATTTAAAATCCGGATTTATTCCGTTTTATCCGTGGCTACTTTTGCGTTTCGACGCAGGCTTCTTGGGTTGTGGAGCCGGCTCCGGATTCAGTAGCGCATCCCATCGATAACGCAGGCGCTCACGACCTTCAGCAAGTCGCTTGAACACGAGATCGATAACGGAGTTAACAATCCAGTTGTGATAGAACTCGCCCACCGACGCTAACTCAGCATCAGGCGCCGGATTCATGAAATCGATCGCGTACGGAATGTTGTCCTTGATTGCAAACTCGACTGTGTTGATGTCATAGCCAAGGGCGGTGCAAAGGGTTCTCACGTCGTTTGCGACACGTTCTGCGAGTGCGGGTGCGAGATAGTTTGGATCGTGTACGTACTGCTCGCCCGACAAATACGGCTTGCGCGGGTCGTAAGCCATGATCATCACTTCCTGCTGGCCGACGCAGTAGCATCTTACGAATTGCTCGAACTCAACTGACGCCTGCAGAGTCATGCAAAGCGTGCTGGTCTTGTCATATTCAGCCCAGAGTTCCTCGAGCGAGTTGATCTTCGAAACATTCTTCCAGCCGCCGCCGTCGAACGGCTTCAGAAATGCCGGAAGACCGATGTAGTCGATGATGCCCTGCCAGTCGAGCGGAAACTCGAGATTGCGCAAACTCTCACTGACGATGCCTTCGATGTAATCCTTCTGCGGCAAAAGAACGGTTTTGGGAATTGCGACGCCGAGCTTCTCGCCCAGTGAGTAATTGAAAAACTTGTCGTCCGACGACCACCAGAAGGGATTATTGATGATGATCGTGCCCTCGAGCGCCATCCGTTTCAGCGTCGCTCGATAGAAGGGAACCTCATGCGAGATGCGGTCGATGACGAGGTCGTACTTCGGCGGATCGTCGAATTTAATGCCGCCCAGCTTGATGTATTCCGCGATAACATCGCCGCGCCCACGTTCATTAATGCCTTTGATTAAGGCTTCCGGGAACGTTTTTTCCCGGCCTACGAGAATTCCTACTCGCTTCATATTTGCTGCATGTCCTTTCGAGAAAACCAAGGAAAATACTAGCGGCGTCCCTACTTGTCAAACGCTTGTCAAAACAGGCATCCGGCATGTCGGGTGACAGCATCCATGCAAATGCTGATGAGGTCGGAAGCGGCTTTTTCCGGGGCTTGTGTTACAATTCGACCTCTAAATTGGCTTTCCCCGGTGGCGCCGTCGGCAATACGGCGATCTGATTTCAAGGAGAACTAATACATTTTGCTTCGTCTCGTGTTGGCCCTAATAGCTCTTACTGCGTTTTTCATCCCATTCGGAGCGCCGATCAAAACCGAGGCGGCCCTGCAAGATCCCAAGGCGGCTCCGCAAGCAAGTCCGCAGGAGACTCCGCAGGACGGCAAAAAACAGAAAGAGCAAGAATCCAAGCAGGCTAAAAACAACTCAAACGGAACTCAATTCACGGTCGAACAAGTGGTTGAGTCGGTAATCCTCGTCTACGGTACGCGCCAGGCCCTCGAACACATTCGACGAAACGGCATTGAGCACGGCAAAATCACACGAACCGACCCGGAAGGCAAAGTCGAAGAGACCGAGTACGAGCGTCGCTTCATCCGCGGCGAAAATCTCGACAAGGATAAGATTCGTCTCGACCAGAAACTGCCTACTATGGAGTATTCACTCATCTTTGGCGATGGAAAACTGTGGGGTCTCATCAACGGCGCTGCGTTCACACCGCGACAGGACGTAACTTCGAGTTTCCTTTCGCAACATCACCACAGTATCGACTCCTTGTTGCGTTACAAGGAATGCGGTTCGACTATCACGCTTGTCGGCAAGGAGCAGCAAAAGGGACTGGATCTTTTCGTAGTTGACCTGGTTGATAAGGAAAAACGAAAAACTCGTTTTTACATCAGCGCCAAATCGCTGCGGGTGCTCTGGCTCGAGTACGAAGAAGGGAATCCGGGAGGCACTGCAGTAAAATACACGCGCAAATTCCTCGATTATCGAGCCGTTCAACAGACTCTCGCGCCATATCGCACAGTCCTGTTGGAAGACGGCCGCCAAAGCCAGGAAGTTCGCGTCATGACGATTATCTACGGCTCCAAAATCAGCGACTCCATCTTCAAGAACTCCGAAGGCTAGCCACAAACCGGATTAGCCACAAAAAGGCACATAAAGCACAAAATGAAGTAAACTCGCGACGGATCTCCTCGCGAGTTTTATCTTTTTTGTGCCTTTGTGGGAACTCTCTCCGAATAGAAGCGTGTATGTGAAGGTGTGAGAGCCTACCTGCCCTGATGAATACGTTGGCTACCATCGATGAGCTGGGCTTTGCCCCGGCCCTGCAGCAGGACGTGCTGGAGGACACGACGTCCGACCATGCGTTGTTGGAAGCGACCCGCAGCGGCGACCAGGACGCGTTTGCTGAATTGGTTAGTCGTTATCGCAACCAGATTACGAGCTACATCTACCGGATGACCAATGACTACGACGGCGCCGTCGATCTGGCTCAGGAGACTTTTGTGAGGGTTTACAGGGCAGCTGACAGATATCAGCGAAGCTACGCATTTTCAACCTACATCTATCGCATTGCTACTAATCTGGCCATCAGCGAACTTCGCAAGCGTAAACGCCGCAAGCTTGTTTCGCTGACCGGGTTCTTTCAGCAAAGCGATGGAGGTGAAGCAAAGGAGTTCAACCCCCCTGACCTTCGGCCGCTGCAGGACTCGGATCTCGTAGAGACCGAGCGACGCAATGCGGTCCAACGAGCCATCGGCACGCTTCCGGAAAAATATCGTGCACCACTGATTCTGCGTGACGTAGACGGACGCAGCTACGACGAGATCGCGAGAATTCTGGAGACAAGCGAGGGCACGGTGAAGTCGAGAATCAGCCGGGCGCGAGGATTCCTGCGCGAGAAGATGCACGCTTATTTGTAGGTAATGATGTTATGAGAAAAAATACTTGTGAACTGATTCGTCGCGAGCTGGACGAATTGAATTTGGATGAGACGTGCAGCACGGCAGCAATCGAGCACTTGCGAGACTGTGGTGCGTGCCGTGAGTTTCAGGAGAAGCAGACGAAGTTGCGACAGATTGTCGGGAGTCTCGGCACCGTTGCGGCGCCGGCGGATTTTGATTTCCGTTTGCGTGCGCGTCTCGCAAATGAGTCGAGCAGCGCTTCGCACTTCAATTTTGTATCGATCTTTATGTGGGGGCCCGTTTTGCGTCGAGGATTAGCGGCGGCGGCGCTATTGCTCCTTTTTGCCACCGGCGCGTTTCTGGTCCGAAGTAAGTTGAATGGTCCGGCAGAAGTCACGGAAACAGCTAAGCAGTCACCGGCGCCCCCGGTCCATGAATCACCACGGCAGGTGCAGCAGGCAGTCGCACCGACTGCGTCCGATGGAGGCAAGCATGAGGTAGTGTCCGTTCCACCCGGGAACCATCCGCAGAAAAACAAGATGGATCGCTTCGAACAAGTAGCAGTTACTAAAAACCGGCGATTAGCGACACTAGACTCGAGCAGTACCGGTGCGAACGTTCTCAATGGATCTGAACCACTCGCGTCGTCGGCGACTATTCCCATCGACGCATCATCACTACAGTCTTTCACAGTTTCAGTCGACGACGGTCGCGGAAATGCAAAAACGATCTCCGTGCCGGCGATTAGCTTTGGTTCACAACGATTAATGCACAATGCGAATCAGTTTGCACCGAAACGAGTTTGGTAGAAGTTGATGAAGGTCAGAAGTAAAATGCGGGTTGCGATTTTGTTGAGCGTAGCACTCTGCTGTGGCGGTGTCAGTGCGCAAACTCCGGCGCCGTCACTTGGCAAGCCTGCGCCACTCGCACGCACGGGTCGGGCCGGCGAAAAAGCGCCTCCTGCTCCCCAAGTCGTAACAATCATTCATCGTCTCAACGGCTTGAAAATGTTTCGGCTGCTGGCCCGTTCACAGGAGCAGGTGCAGTCGATCTCCAGTCTTGATTGGTCGTTTAAGCTGATGGATGACGTGCACACGAACGTCATCGCCGGACTTGCACTCGACGACGGCGAAACGATCGCGGCGTGGTTGCCGGAAGCTGAAGTTGAGTTTGGACCAGTGCCGGTTCCCGCACCTCCACCGTCCGGACCTCATGTTCCGCGAAAGCCACCGATCGCTGCCTTCCCCACTAGTTTCTTTGACGCTCCCGACATTACGGTTATCGGTTCAGACGGGACGCGTTTACCAGCGAGGTACATCGGATTTGATGCGGTGACAGGACTCTCGATCCTGCGACTCACAAAGAAGAATGCCGTTGCCGCGAACGAGTTTAAAGATGAACCGGTAAACACCGGTGATGCCGTGTTGTTGTACCGGCCTGAACCTGTGCAGGGCACGCGTCCGTTGGTCCGTCCGCGTCTCTACGCGCGCATGGCCGCGGTTGAAGGTCGAATTCAGACGATTGTCCCTGCTCCTTCTGGAGGCGTCGCGCGGTTTAGGGTCAGCGCACCCAAACTTTCACCCGGAAACATTGGTGGCGTGGCCCTCAATCAGGCCGGTGAAACGATCGGCATAGTCGATGGGCTGGACGGAAGCGAAGCGAGCGTTTTGCCGGCGACATTGATCAAGCGTGCCGCGCAACGTGTGTTGGACCAGCAGGCAAGTGTTCCGCGTCCGTGGCTCGGCGTCAAAGGTGAAGCGATCGCGGCACTCAAATTCGATGAGCTGGTAAGTCACGGCTGGGAGTCGACGCGCGCGGCAGCACTCGCCAACAAGCATCGCGGAATCATGCTCACTTCGATTGCGCCCGGCAGTCCGGCAGCGCTTGCTGCTTTGCGCGCCGGTGATGTGATTCTGAAAGTTGACGATAATGACATTCAGACTGCTGACGACTTTACCTGGTGGCTCGAACAGGCTGGGCCGAGCAGTTCGGTTGAGTTCACGGTTATGCGTCCCGATCAGCCGGTCGAGATGGAGTTTAACGTTAAGTTGAGCCAGATGCTCAAGCCGTCATTCAACTTCAGTCTCCGCAATCCGTGGTCGTCGCCGAAAGGTTTCTCTTTACTCGACCAGGGAATAGAAACCATCGCGCTGAGACCTCCCGTTGCCTCACAGCTCGGAACCACAGCAGGTTTACTGGTGGTTTACGTCGATCCGGTGACTGCAGCGTTCGAAGCCGGATTGCAACCGGGCGACGTGATTCAATCAATCAACGGCAAATCAGTTTCCGTTTTCAAGACCGATCCCAAACCCGCCACGTACACATTCGAAGTCGTTCGGAAAAAAGAAAAACTCATCGTCACCGTACCAGCAAAGAAGTAGCCACAAAAAGGCACAAAACGCACAAAACAGATTATTTCATTTTGTGCTTTTTGTGCCTTTTTGTGGCTAATGATACCCTAGCGGCCCATGTTCCCTGAGGCCGTTGCTCGTTATCACGATCTGCTCGCGAATCAGGATCTAGCCGAAAGCTCGCGTGCTCTCCTGGATGAGGGTCTGGAAAAAGCCAAATTGATTTTTGGTGGCCGCCGCCTATCACCGTATCTCCGCCCACACTTTGTGATGGAATCAGACTTCGCACGCATCTGCCAGATCTGCGAGACCGTCTGGTCTGCCATTCAGAAAGTGAAAGACGCCGCTGTCGCCGACGAAAACGTGGTCGACGACCTCGGCCTGACCGAGATCGAACGTGAACTGGTCGCAATCGATCCCGGTTACGCGGCCGTATCGCCAACGTCGCGGCTCGACTCCTTTCTGACTCAATCGGCATACAGCTTCGTCGAGTTAAACGGTGAGAGCCCGGCAGGTATTGCCTACGCTGACGCGGCGTACGATATCTTCTCTTCGTTACCGGTGATGAAGGAGTTTGCGGTCGACTACAACGTGCGCGCGATGTACGGCAAGCAATTCATGCTGGACGTCCTGATTAGTTCATATGAGGAATATCTGGGTAGAAAACCGGAGCGCGCACCCCGAATCGGGATAGTCGATTTGGCCGGTGTGCCCACAGTCAAGGAGTTTGAGCTCTTTCGAGACTTTTTCGAACGATCAGGCTATCCGTCGGTTATTTGCACGCCGCAGGAACTCGAGTTTCGCGACAATCGTCTCAGCTCAGGCGGCCAGGAAATCGACATCGTATACAAGCGCCTGCTCGTTAACGAGTACCTGCCGATCATTCGCGAATACCCGGCGCTGCTCGACGCCTATCGTGCCGGCGCGATCTGCATGGTCAACAGTTTTCGCTCGAAGCTGATTCACAAGAAAGCTCTCTTCGCTGTGCTGACAGATCCGAAGCACGCGGACCTGTTCTCCGACAACGAACAGGCGGCAATCCGAGCGCACGTCCCGTGGACGCGCGTCGTCAGAGACGAACATACGGATTACTTTGGCCGTGAAGTAAACCTGCTCGATTTTATCCGCGCGGACGGCGAGCGACTGGTGCTCAAGCCCAATGACGATTACGGTGGCCACGGGATCACGATCGGTTGGAATGTCGACCAGCGCGGCTGGGACGATGCAATCAACAACGCCCTTGCAGACGGCGATTACCTGGTCCAGGAGCGTGTGCCCACCGCCCGCGAGACTTTTCCGGCACTGACGGACGATGGTCGAATCGAATTCGCGGAACAGCTCGTGGATCTCGATCCACTGCTGTTCAATGGAAAAGTGGGTTCGGCGTTCACGCGACTGTCATCTACCGAACTCGCGAATGTCAGCTCGGGCGGCGGTATGGTTCCTACTTACATCGTCAGCAAAAAGTGAGGCAAAACAGTTACAATCCATGTAATCTGTGGACAGGAGCATCCAGTGGCTGAAGAAGAGAAAAGAGCTTTCGATTCGCAGGACGAGCGCCGCAGCTCTGACCGCGCACGATTGATTGTCGACATCTTCTTCGATGGTAAGGATGTGACGGGCGTAGCGAGCACCAAAGACATCAGTGTTGGCGGGTTCTACATGAACACGAAAGCAGAGATTCCCGAGGGTACGTTGCTGTTGATTCGCATTCCGTTTCGCAATGACGCGCAAGTGGTCTGCAATGCAGTAGTCGTCTACAGCAATCCGGGGGTCGGCGTTGGTTTGAAGTTCCAGGGATTGTCGGAGGAAGTCCAGGCGATGCTGGAACGCGAAGTATCGAATGGCTGATATCGAGGACGCAGCGACTTCGTTGCCTTCGTTAAAGTGGGGCGATCTCTCGCGAGAGACAAAAGAGTTTCTCAAAGGAAAATTGGCCGGCTTGTGGGGTGCGGAGACTGACGAAGCAGCTTTCGATTCATGGACTCCGGACAAGAAATATGCGTTGTTGTTGCTACTCAAACGAATGCGTGCCAAGAAACTCTGGCATGTTGTGAAACGAATCGATAATGTTTACGGCGAAGGCGGAGTGGGACTGCAGTTCGAAGCGTGGCCGGTGATTGAGTCGACCCTCTCGCGGCGAGATGATTTCACCCGCAGGTTTGCAAACCATAAGGATACGAGCGGAGGTTTCTACGAGAAGGGTCGACCGGAAGCAGTTCTTCACTTCCTGTTTCAGGAAGGGCAGCCACGGAAGTGGTACGTGCATTTCGATCTTCACAGTCCGGTTTATTCACTGGCAAGCGCGTGGAAACATTTGCGACACGAGTTCTTAAGCAAGACGAAACCTGACTGGCGCAGGATCGCAAAATCCCTGGACGTGCAGATTTAAGCGGAAAGAGGACAAATGTTCGATCAATTCACACTGGGTATCGAAGAAGAATTTCAGATCGTCGATCCGCAGACGCGCGAGTTGCGTTCGCACGTCGCCGAGATTCTTGAAGAAGGCAAGATGTTGCTCGGGGAACAGATCAAGCCCGAGATGATCCAGTCGATGGTAGAGGTCGGCACGGGAATCTGCCGTAACATTCAGGAAGCACGCACCGATATCACGCGTCTGCGCAGCATCATCGCGGGATTGGCGAAGAAGAACGGCCTTACCATTGTCGCCGCTTCAACGCATCCAATTTCGCGCTGGCAGGACCAGAAGATCTTTGACGACGAGCGCTATGAGTTGCTCGTTCAGGAACTGCAAACAGTCGCACGCTCGCTTTTGATCTTTGGGCTTCACGTACACGTCGGCATGGCCGATCGCGAACGTGCGATTCACATCATGAATGCCGCTCGCTATTTTCTCCCGCACGTCCTCGCACTCTCGACGTCGTCGCCTTTCTGGATGGGTCACAACACAGGTTTGAAATCGTATCGCACCGAAGTGTTCAAGCAGTTTCCGCGCACCGACATTCCCGATCATTTCGATTCCTATCTCAACTTTCAGCGTTACGTCGACTTGCTGATCAAAACCGGCTGTATCAACGACGGCAAGAAGATCTGGTGGGACATTCGTCCGCATCCATACTTTCCGACGCTCGAGTTTCGTGTTTGTGACATTCCGACTAGAGTCGACGACACACTCGCGATAGCGGCGCTGTTTCAGGCAATCGTTGCGAAGTTGAATAAGTTGATCGATAAGAACCTTGGTTTCCGTTTGTATCGCCGCATGCTGATTCAGGAGAACAAGTGGCGGGCTGTGCGTTACGGGCTGGAAGGGAAGATGATCGATTTCGGCAAGCAGACGGAAGTGCCGGTGCGCGACCTCGTGCTCGAGTTACTCGAATTCGTCGACGACGTAGTTGATGAACTGGGATCGAGAAAAGAGATCGAGCACGTTCACACGATTCTCCAGCGCGGCACCTCGGCGGATCGTCAATTACAAATCTATCGCGAAACAAACGATCTGAAGGCGGTCGTTGACGACCTTATCGAGTTGACGATGGAGAACGTCCCCACGACACCTGATCTCACCGTGCCACGGCCAACCACAACGGCAAGCACGATCTCAAAATAATAATTTCACGCAAAGGCGCGAAGGAAGACGCGAAGACGCAAATATCCTGTTGCGCCTTTCTCAAATTTTGCATCTTCGGGTGAAACGATTCTTCCCGAGATAGTACTGCCAGAGCATGCGTGCGGCGACGGCGCGGTGTGGGCGCCATTGTTCGGCAAGGCGTTCCAATTCATCAGGACCGGGACGGTGCGCGAGGCCTTTCAACTCCTTCATAGCGACCGCTAACGCCAAATCACCGGCCGGCCAGACATCTGCGCGACGCATTGCCATCAGAAGGTACACGTCCGCGCTCCACGATCCGATTCCCTTGATTCGCGTGAGCACGACTCGCGCATCTTCATCGCTCATGCGGGCGAGTTTCGTGAAGCTCAACTCACCCACGACGATTGAATTGGCCAGGTGCCGTAGATAGGCCGACTTCTGTCGCGTCACTCCGAGACTGCGCAGGTACGCGTCGCCGAGTTCGAGAAACCGCTCCGGTGTAAATGGCTGAATTTTCTCTTCGAGACGGACCAGCATCGCTTTCGCAGACTTCAACGACACCTGTTGCTCGAGAATGATATGAGCGAGGGTTGTAAATCCGGTGGCACGGCGCCAGAGTGGCGGATCGCCGTGACTAGCGTGAATTCCCGCCAGAATCTCGTCACGTGCGGCGAGCTCACGTGCTGCCAGCGCGAGACTCTTTTGCGTGAGTATCAATTGCTTGTGGCGAGAGTCAGGAAGTTCTCAAAAAGAATGCGACCGTCGCGCGAGTCGTTCGGGTGCTCCCAGCGCGTGCGGTTCTTGTTCCAGTCTTCAAAAGACTTCTCGAGGTGAAACTGGACCGTGTAAATCAGTTGTCCACCCGTGCGCTTCACCATCATCTGGTTACGACAGAGATATGACGTCGCCAGCAGGTCGAAGCCTTCGGGCACGCGGTCGAGTTGCAAGCCGTGATTTTGCCAGACGCGCAAAATGCGCGCGGGAGCATTCGGATCCGAGCAGTTGACGTTCTGGAAGATTGGATCGGCAGGTTCGGTGATACGAATGAAGCGATACTGATATTCGAGCGGGCGCGCGGCGCGCTGCTCGTGTTGCTCGAGTTTGTCGAGCGTAACCACTCGCGCACCGAAACTCAAACCCACTAACTGATGACCACCGCAGATCGCAAGCACCGGTATTTGCGTCGTGCGAATAAAGCGGCCAAAGTCATCCAGGATCGACTGCTTGTAGTAATCAAAATCCCGCAACGTTCCGCTCAGCACGATCGCGTCGGGAGCAAAACGTTTAGCGGCGTCTGCGACTTCAGCCAGGTGCGCCACTTCGGTGGTCGGCCGCTTCACTAATCGCGAAACGTTGTTAAGAATGTTTTCGATCGCCATTCCGGCGATGAGACGTTCGCGTCTCAACTCCGCCGCCAGCAATTCGCCCCATTCTTCGCGAGCCACTTCGGACAGATCGCGTTGATCGCGCAGCAGGTTGTCGATCACGAGCACGCGCGCTTCTTCAATGCGCTGCTCAACCGGCTCGTAGCGACAGAAGGTCTGCTGGTTGAATGGGAAGGGAAGTGCGCCGGAAACTTTCGTCCGGTCGTTAGTGGGGGTGTAGTCTTGAGTCATTTATCGGGTCGCTGTGTCGTTAGAGATTTTTTACTTCAAACGCTGTTTTGTACTTTGCCTGAACTCCGGAACACGCGTTCCCGGTCCGGCGGCCTCAATTTCCGTTCGGATCTTAGCAAGTAGCAGGCCACGAAGTCTCCCCCTGAACCTTGTGCTTTCTGTTCTGGCTTCCTGCTCAACCAGCAACAACATTCTATACCACGATGACTCTAATTCGTCCGCCAAATGCGAGATTTTTGTTATGTCGTACGGTACTGCTACAGCCTTACAACCGAGACGTGCAAAGACCGAGAGGTACCGTGCTGTCGCCAAATCAGGACACAGCAGCCGGCGGCGTCCAACTTTTAATTCAACTCCGAGCAGGGTGTGCTGAATGACGACCCGCTCAGACGGCTTGGAATTCTCGAATTGATACGAACGTGTGCGCAGCTTGAGTATGCGCTCGCGGTAGATTCGCGGGAGCCATGTTTCGCCAAGTTGTTCCTGGATTTCTTTGGAGTAGTTTTCAACAGACATTTTTATCCACAGATTACACAGATTATCTGCGTAATCTGTGGATTGTGAACATTTGCGCTTCTATTTTTGTCTGGAGCGCATTGATTACACGTCCCGGAAAGATCCCGAGATAAAGCACGCCAAGGACAGTTATCACTAACGCCACCGCCACACTCGCGGGAACAGCCGGCGGCTTCCACGCCATCGTTCGTTCGCCAAAGAACATCACGATGATCAGGCGCAGGTAGTAGTAAGCGGAAACTGCGGTGTTGAGCACGCCTATGACCACGAGCGCGTAGTAATGCTGGTCAATGGCAGATCCAAACACGAGGATCTTTCCGATGAAGCCGGCGGTCAGCGGCATTCCGAGCAGGCTCAACATGAAAAGACTCAAAGAGAACGCCAGCACGGGCGATTCAAATCCGATTCCGCGATAGTCTTCGATTGCAGTCCTGCGATCGCCACTGCGAGCAATCAGTTGAACTACGGCGAAGGCTCCGATATTCATCACCGCATAAGTCAGGAGATAAAAGATAACGGAAGTGATGGCGGTATTTCGCTGCGCCGGATCGGAAGCTGCTCCGGCTGCGACAAAACCCACGAGCGCGTATCCAGCGTGCGCGATGGACGAATACGCGAGCATACGTTTGACGTTGTTCTGAACGATCGCCACAACATTGCCCAGCGTCATCGTGAGAATCGCCATGATGACGAGCACGTAGACCCAAAGCTGGTGCAGGTTGCCGGCGGTCGTGCTCGAGGTAGAAACAACAAACGGCAGACCAAAAACAAAAACGCGAATGAACGCGGCGAAGCCCGCGGCTTTCGGACCGGCGGCCATGAACGCCGTGACTGGCGTCGGGGCGCCTTCATAAACGTCCGGCGTCCAAACATGAAAAGGAGCGGTGGCAATCTTGAAACCAAACCCGACGAGCATCATCGCGGCGCCCGCGTAAAGCAACGCGGGATACTGTGCCTGGCTGATGCGAGTGGCGATCTCGGCGATATTGGTTGTTCCGGCGACGATTCTGCTGAGCGAGCCGCCGGGTCCGGGCTCCGCGATGGAGGTCGCGCCGTAGATCAGCGCGATGCCGTAAAGCAGAAATGCCGACGAGAACGAACCGAGGATGAAGTATTTCAGCGACGACTCGTTCGAGCGCACGTCAGTGCGGCGGAAGCCGGCCATCACATAGGTCGCGATCGAAAGGATCTCGAGTCCGAGAAAAACGATGACGAGGTCGTTGCCCGAAGCCATCAGCATCATTCCGACTGTGGCAAACAACAGGAGGGAATGAAATTCACCGGCCGGCAATTGTTCGCCGTGCACCCAGACAGTCGAGATAAGCAACGTAAGAGCGGATACAAGCAGAAAGACGAGGGTGAACCCGAGACGCAATTCGTCGAGCACGATCATCCCGTTGAATGCATCGGCCGATGGTGTGCCCGTGGACCAGAGCCATAGAGTGCTGATCGCGCCCGCGACAATCCCGACGAGCGCAATACCGCCCGTGATCCAACGTTGAGTTGGTCGGACAAACGCATCGACGAGCATCACGAGAACGGCCGCAGCACACACGATCACTTCCGGCGCGATTAGCGACCAGTTAATGATCGGCATCATTGATTGTGCAAAAAATGAACTCATTCCGTTTTGCTGTCTGCGACGTGAATCTCAGAGTTTCGTTTGTCCGTGTCCGCAGTAGTAAATGAACCGCCCGCCTCACTGGTGCCGACACGATCACGGATTGCTTCGACGCTTTGCTTTGAGCGGTCAAGAAAGACACGCGGGTAAACGCCCATGAAGAGCATCAGGAACAGGAGCGGTAGTATCAGTCCGATCTCACGATAGTTCAGATCAGACAGCGTAGCGTTTTCATGATTCGTAACCTTGCCGAATACAACTCGCTGCAACATCCAAAGCATGTAGACTGCCGCCCAGATAATGCCCGTGGCTGCGAACATCGTAGCGAGCCATGTATGGGGAACCGCCCTTGAAGTCCATGTACCAATAAGGATCAAAAACTCACCGACGAACCCGTTAAGAAAAGGCAGTCCAATCGATGAGAGAGAAGCGATCACAAAGAAGGTCGAGAACCACGGCATCGGTTTCGCCAGACCGCCAAACTCGCTGATCTCGCGCGTGTGCCGGCGTTCGTATATGAAGCCCACGAACAGGAAGAGCGCGCCGGTTGATACGCCGTGATTGAGCATCTGGTAAAGCGCGCCCTGCATGCCCAACTCGGTAAAAGAGAACAGACCAAGCACGACAAATCCCATGTGGCTCACTGAAGAATAGGCGACGAGTCGTTTGACGTCCGGCTGGACCATCGCGACGAGAGCGCCGTAGATGATTCCGATGACTGCGAGTGTGATGAACAGCCAGGCCGCCGCGCGCGCAGTATTCGGGAAAAGCCCGAGATTGAAGCGCAGGAGTCCGTAAGTTCCCATCTTCAACAAAATACCGGCAAGAATTACTGAGCCCGCAGTAGGAGCCTCGGTATGTGCGTCGGGTAGCCACGTGTGTAACGGGAAGAGCGGAACCTTAATACAAAACGCGATGGCAAACGCGGCAAACAGCCAGATCTCGCTCCGAGGCGCGAACGGACTTGTCTTCATCGCCAGGATCAGAGCGGGATAGTCAAACGTGTGATATGTGAAATAGAGCGTGATAATGGCAGCGAGCATCAACAAGCTGCCCACCGCGGTGTAGATGAAAAACTTTATGGCGGCGTAAATGCGACGTTCCCCACCCCAGATTCCAATGAGGAAGAACATCGGGACGAGCGTTGCTTCGAAGAAAAGATAGAACAGCAACAGGTCGAGCGACACGAAGACGCCGGTCATTGCTGATTGCAGGATCAGCAGGAAAACGTAATAAGCAAGTTGTCGTTTGTGAATTGCGGTCCAACTCGACAGTATCGCAATCGGCATCAGCAAAGTGGTCAACAGGACCAGCCATAGACTGACACCGTCGACTGCGACGTGATAACGCGCGCCGATTGCTCCAATCCAGCTTACGTTATCCTCGAATCTGAACTCCGCGCCACTCGCACCGATGCCGCGCAGTAGTAACAAAGACATTGCAAACGTCGCGACTGTTACGACGAGCGCGATCCACCGGTAATGCTCCTCCCGCCGGCTCGACACAAAGCTATAGCCCACCAGAACCAGAGCGCCGGCGACGGGCAAGAGGATCAGAATCGTTAACAAGTGAGACATACAACTCAGTTTTTGGAGTGCGGTAACTTGTTACCGCTTTAGCATTTGCTTAATTTACCAAAGCGGTAACAAGTTACCGCACTCCAAAGTTAGGGGTTGGGATAGCCCATCCACGCAAAGAGTCCAATCAAAATCAGTGCTCCAACGAGAATGATTGCCGCGTAAGCACGCACGAATCCGGCCTGCAGATAACTCGCAAGCCGTCCGAGCTCAGTAACGGCATCTCCAAATCCGTGCAGGATGCCGTCGATCACACCTATATCGAAGATCTTCCACAAACCTTCGCGCGAGCCGCTCTCTATCGGATGGATGAGCGTAGCGTCATAGATTTCGTCAACGTAGTATTTGTTCTCGAGTATCCGCGGCATCGCCATCAGCGGACGTTTCCGGAAGATGACCCACCCGATACCTATTCCCGCCAAACCGATCAGGACAGAAACCAGAGCAAGCCAACGCTCGGCACTAATCTCTTCAGGCGAATGCGTGAAGTGCGCCACTTCCTCCTGGGGCACAAACGCTCGTTCGTGGGCACCCTCAGACGGAACCGCAGCAGGTTCAGCATGTGTTGCAGGCGGCAGCGAAGCCACCGCAGGTTCAAGTGTGTGTTCGAGTACGTTGACGTCCTGATGAGTGAAAACGGAACTCATCGCATACGGTACGCCGATAAATCCACCAATCGTCGACAACACCGCCAGCACGATCAACGGCACTGTCATTATCCACGGCGACTCGTGCGGCGTAACTGGACCATGATGATGATCCGGCTCCTGGTGTTTCGAGTCGTCAGTTTCGCGAAAACGCTCACCACCCCAGAAGGTCATGACCATCATTCGCGTCATGTACACCGCGGTCAGAAATGCGGTGAGCGCTGCAATAAACCAGAGAAACTTACTGAACCCGGTAGACGGCATACTGAAAGCCGGGGCACTCCACGTTTTCCAGAGGATCTCGTCCTTCGAAAAGAAACCCGCGAAAAGAGGAAAACCGCTGATCGCGAGCCATCCGGCGATCATCGTCACCCACGTGATCGGCATGTACTTCCTGAGCCCGCCCATGCGTCGCATGTCCTGCTCGTGGTGCATGCCGTGAATGACCGAACCCGAACCGAGAAACAGCAGCGCCTTAAAGAACGCGTGCGTAATGACGTGGAAAATCGCCGCGATAAACGCGCCCACACCACACGCGAGGAACATGTATCCGAGCTGTGAAATGGTCGAGTAAGCGAGAACTTTCTTGATGTCGTTTTGTGCAAGCCCGATCGTCGCCGCGAAGAGTGCCGTTGCCGCACCGATAACGGCAACGATGAACATCGCCGTGGGCGCGTGCACGAAGATCTCGGAGCACCGCACGATCATGTAGACCCCGGCCGTCACCATTGTTGCCGCATGAATCAATGCGGAAACAGGCGTCGGTCCGGCCATCGCATCCGGCAGCCAAACATACAAAGGTATCTGCGCGCTCTTACCGGCGGCGCCGATAAACAGCAGCACCGCGATTGACGTTGCACCGCCCGCCACAATCGCTCCGGCTGTGAACGGTTCGACCGGCGTGTTCTTAAAGAACGATAGGGCCGTATGCGCCGCTTCACCCGCGCCTGGGTTCGCGAAAAAGCTGACTGAACCAGTGACGAAGAACGTCAACATGATTCCGAGTACAAATCCCCAGTCGCCGATGCGGTTCGTGATGAAAGCTTTCTTCGCTGCGTCGCCTGCTTCCTTCTTGTCGAAGTAGTATCCGATCAGCAGGTACGAGCAGAGGCCGACGCCTTCCCAGCCGACAAACATCAAAACGAAGTTGTCGCCGAGCACGAGCGTCAGCATGGAAAACATGAACAGGTTGAGAAACGCGAAGAAGCGATAAAAGCCTTCCTCACCGTGCATGTAACCGACGGCAAAGAGGTGAATCAGGAAACCAACAAAGGTAATGAAGAGCGCGTACGTTCCGCTGAGCCGGTCCATCGCGAGTCCGAAGTCGGCGTGCAAACTTCCGACCTGCAGCCACGTCCAGATGTGATCCTGCACGGGCGCTTCCGAACGCAGCGCTCCTCCGGACATGAACGCCAGGTAAAACGCAACGATCGCCGAAATCGCCACCGACCCACACGCGACCACGCCGATAAACCGTTCATCGCGCACACGCCGTCCAACTAGCCAATTAATACCGGCCCCCGCCAACGGCGCAAAAATGATCAGACTGAGAAGATTATTCTCCATTCTTATCCGTGCAAATCGTGCTTAAACAATCCGCCCAATCCGTGGCTACAGTTTGAGAATACTCGCCTCATCCACATCCAACGTTTCACGATTCCGAAAGATGGCGATGATGATTCCCAAACCCACCGCGGCTTCAGCCGCCGCTACAGTCATGACGATAAACACAAAAAGCTGCCCGGTAACATCCTGAAAGAAACTCGCAAACGCGACGAACGTCAGATTCACTGCGTTCAGCATGAGCTCAATGCACATGAACATGGCGATGATGTTGCGTTTGATGATGACGCCCGTCACGCCAATCGTGAAAAGGATCGCGGAGAGTGCGAGATACCATGAAAGCTGTGGTTCCATCTTTAACTCCATCCACAGATTACGCAGATTCGTTTCTGTGATCGACACCAAGCAGCTGAGCTGCTTCGTCCGTCGAGTTAGTCTCAACCAAAGTCAAATCATCGGGAGAAAGAGCAAGTTGCTGCGCTCCCGGGATCACACGAGCACCCGCCGGCAGCAGCCCGCCGCGACGCGCGAGAGTCATCGCACCAACGATCGCCATCAACAGCAGTATCGAAGTGATTTCAAACGGCAGAAGATATCTCGTAAATAATTGCGAACCGATCGAGTGTGTGACTCCGATGTCTGAAGCTGCGTTTGTCGGCGTAACTCTGAACTCCTGCACGGACACGAGAATAAAAGCGACCTCTGCGATCAGAATCGCTGCGAGTGCGACAGCCGTGGGCGCCAGAAACTTGAGACGAGTGCGTCCACGTTCTTCCTGCTCGACGTTGAGTAGCATGATCACAAAAACAACGAGCACCATGATGGCGCCCGCATACACAATCACCTGGACCGCGGCAATAAACGGCGCCGCAAGCATCACGTAAAGACACGCGAGCGATATAAAGACACCAATCAGCGAAATCGCGCTGTAGAGCGGATTGCGTTGCGCCACCACGGCGAGCGCGCAGCCAATCCCCAGCCCGGCAAACAAAATGAAAAGAAGCGCCAGCATCTACAAACTCGGAAACAGGTAGACCAACGTCGCCGTCACAAAGATACTGATGAGCGCCAGCGGCAACAGGATCTTCCAACCGAAATCCATCAACTGATCGAAGCGAAAGCGCGGCAGTGTTCCGCGCAGCCAGATGTACATAAACAGAAAAAAGATAACTTTTACTAAAAAGCCGATCGCGCTCACGAGCCCGAACAAGAACGTGCCGCGTCCGAAAATGGCCTCCGCAAACGGAACGTTCCAGCCGCCGAGGAAGAGCGTGGTGGCCAGCATCGAAACCGTAAACATGTTGATGTATTCAGCGAGGAAAAACAGCGCAAACTTCATCGCGCTGTATTCCGTGTGAAAACCGGCAACAAGTTCTGTTTCGGCTTCAGGAAGATCGAACGGGACTCGATTTGTTTCGGCGATGGCGGCAATCATGTAGACAACGAATCCGAGCGGGTTAAAAAGAATATTCCATCGCAGCCCGTACCACCCCGATTGATGTTCGACGATCTGAGCCAGGTCCAAAGTGCCTGCAAGCAGAATTACTCCGATCAAGCTCAACCCGAGCGCGAGCTCGTACGAGATCATCTGGGCGGAAGAGCGAAGGCCGCCCATCAAACTGTATTTGTTGTTGGACGACCACCCCGCGAGCATGATTCCGTAGACACCAATCGAAGTGATACCGAGCACGTAAAGCAGTCCAACGTCGAAGTGCGTAATCACGAGCGGTATCGTGATGTTCGTGAAAGGAATCCTGATCTCCGGACCGAATGGATAGACGATCATCGTCATCAACGCTGCCATCGTGGCGACGACCGGTGCGAGGAAGTAGATGAATCGCGTCGATTTATCGGGGACGATGTCTTCCTTGAGAATGAACTTCAGCAGATCCGCGAAAGGTTGCAGGATGCCGCCGTAGCCGACGCGATTTGGACCAAGCCGGCCTTGAATAAAACCGAGGACGCGCCGTTCGGCGAGCACTGTGTAGGCGACGATCAGCAGCACTACTACAAACGCTACAGTGATAGCCGCAAACTTGAGAGCTATGTCGATCGCAGTGTCCATCAAACTGTTTCAGCTACGGATTTCAAGGATGTGATCTGATAAAGAGGCGAAACCGCTGTCGTTTCCGGACGCGGATTCCCGTTCGCCAGCAAGTGAAACTGTGCCACCTTGTCAGTCAGTGTGCCGATCCTGAACAACTCCGTTCCAACATCAGGCGTCACCATTATCTTCTCACCAGTATTCGGAAGACCTTCAACGCACTCTCGCAACGCTGCTATCTCCGCCGAGACATCAGTTCCGTCAAATACCTGGTATTTCGCCTGGACGGGGTTGGTTTCATCCTTCAGGAGCGGATAACGCATTCCAGAGTACGCCGGGACCTTTTCGCTGATTTCTCGGAAGACGGCACTCGCCGACATCTCATATCCGAAATCCATGCCGAGCTCTTTCGCGAGTTGCGAAACGATCACCCAATCAGGTTTCGACTGGTGCAGCGCCGGAATCGATTGGCGCACCCGTTGAACGAGGCCGTCGTTGTTCGTGAACGTGCCGTCCTGTTCTGCATAAGACGCAGCCGGCAGGACCACGTCCGCGGCGGCTGTAGTCTCAGTCTCGAAGAGTTCCTGGACCACCAGAAAATCGAGCTTCGAGAGTGCATCCTCGTGACCTTCAAGTTGTTCGGGCAGGAAGCTGCCTGCGACATAAAGCGCACGAATCCCGTTGCCGGCTGCGTTGAGCATCCCACGAGCGGAGGTCGGCGCATCCATCATGCCCATGTCGTGCGCGCCGATGCTGTTGTTGAAGAGCGGTAACGGATGGAACAGTATGCGCCGGTCACGCGTTGCAAACTTCTGCGACAACTGAGCGAGAACTGCTTGCGCCGCCGGTGTGAGCTCGCCACCAAACATCACGACAACATCGCCCGTGCTGTCGGCAATCGCCTGGCGTGCGGCCGCAATCGCATTTTCTTCGACACCTGCTTTCTGTGCGGCGAGTGAGTCACCGGAACGATCAAAAAGCGCGAGCGCGATTGCGTCTTCTGTCTTTGGCCTGATGTGAAGAAATATCTTTGCTTGTTCGCGCAGGCGAATGGGCACGGAATTGATGAGCACGAGCGTCGAGCCGCCATTTCTCACTGCCTGCCGGATCTGCTTGCCGGTTAATGGTTGCAACTCGCTCGGATCGCCGCCGATCAGCACTATCGTCTTCGCATAACGAATATCGCGATGAGTCGCCAGCGGTCCCCCGAGATGTTCGAAGAAGCTTCGGAGGCTGGACGCGTCAGTAGTCGTGTAGTTCTGAGTGCCCACGAGTTCCGTCGTGAACTTGTGCAGGACGTGGAGTGCTTCGTTTGTTAACCGCGGACTACCAACAACACCCACTGCGTTGCGACCGTGTTCTTCCGCAACCGCATCAAGCCGTTCCGCGACGTGACGAATCGCCTCATCCCAGGTTGCGGGAATCAGCTTGCCGCCTTTCTTGTAACGGATCATGGGCGTGCGGATGCGCGCCTCGTGATTGATGAATGGATGTCCGAACCGGCCTTTGACGCAGAGAAACTCGCCGTTGATTCCATTGACGTAACGATCGCGCGCGACTGAGCGACGCACTTCACCGCCACGCGAACCGAGCGACATCTGGCAGCCGTCCGAACAGAAGTTGCACGTCGTGATCGTCTGCGCGAGCTCCCATGGTCGTGTCTGGTGACGATAAGTCGCGTCGAGGAGCGTTCCAGTCGGACAGACTTCGATACAATTTCCGCACTGCGAACAATCGAGCCACCCGAGATACGTTCCGATCACCGTGTGCGCGCCGCGGCCACCGGCTTCGATCGCCTCTTCACCCATCCACTCATCGCAAACTCGCGTGCATCGTTTGCAGAGAATGCAGCGCTGCGGATCGTTCGCGACCATCGGCGAGAGATAACGCTCGGCCGCGTAGTTTTTCTTCTCGGTAAAACGTTCTTCGAGACCGCCCCAGTCGAACGTCATCTCCTGCAGTTCGCATTCACCACCGCGATCGCAGACCGGACAATCAAGCGGGTGATTGGCGAGCAGAAACTCCGTCATGCCGCGCTGTGCCTTCTCGATCTCTTCGCTCTGCGTGGTAACGATCATGCCGTCGGTGCAGGTGATGGTGCAGGACGTCTGTAGCTTCGGCATCTTCTCGATGCGAACCAGACACATGCGACACGAAGCCTGCAGCGCGAGATCCGAGTAATAACAGAACGAGGGAATATCGAAACCCTTTTCACGACACACGTCGATCAGACGCGCGCCCTTCGGCACTTCGAAGTCTTTTGCGTTAATGGTTACTTTGATCAGTTCAGTCGACATTTAATCTGCGTAATCTGTGGATAAAATCTTCCGGGAATCTCTTGATCGCTGACTGGATCGGCCACGACGCAGCATCACCAAGCGGACAAAACGATTTGCCCTCGATGTTGTCGCAGAGGTCGAGCATCAGTTGCGCGTCCTCAAGCCTTCCGCCGCCGTTCTCGATGCGTTTGAAAACCTTCACCAGCCAATCGGTACCTTCACGGCACGGCGTACACCAACCACACGATTCGTGTTTATAAAACTCAGTCAGGTTCTTCGTTGACTCAAAGATGTCGACGGTCTCGTCCATCACGATGAAGCCACCAGATCCAACGCTGGATCCCGCAGCTACGAGACCCTCGTAATCCATGCGCACGTCTTTTCCAATGATTTGATCGGCGCGCATGATGTAGACCGACGAGCCACCGGGAATCACGGCTTTCAATTTCTTCCCGTCGAGCATTCCGCCGCAGTCTTCCATGATGAACTTTTCCATGTCGTCGTAACCCATCGGCAGTTCGTAAACGCCGGGGCTGTTGACGTGACCGGAGACGGACCAGAGTTTCGTGCCGCCACTTTTCTCGGTGCCGAGTTTCTGATAAGCCTCGCCGCCCATCTTGATGATGTCGGGCACGGCCGTGAGCGTCTCGACGTTATTAACCACTGTCGGAGCCGCGTACAAACCAGAGACAGCAGGGAAAGGAGGCTTCATACGCGGATGGCCGCGCAGTCCTTCCAGTGAACTCAGCAGCGCCGTCTCTTCACCGCAAATGTACGCGCCCGCGCCGGTGTGCGTATGGATCTCACAAGAGAAGTTCGTGCCGAGAATATTGTTGCCGACGAGTCCAGCGGCGCGCGCCTCTTCGAGCGCAACGTCCATGATATCGATCAGGTATCTGTACTCACCGCGTGTGTAGATGTAACCGGTCTGTGAATTAAGCGAGTAGGCGGCGATCAACATGCCCTCGATGAGCATGTGTGGATCGCGTTCCATCAGGTATCGATCTTTGAATGTGCCTGGCTCGGATTCGTCGGCGTTGCAAACGACGTACTTTGGTTTGGGCGAGTCTTTCGGAACGAAGCTCCACTTCATTCCGGTCGGAAAGCCTGCACCGCCACGCCCGCGGAGTGCCGACTTCTTCACCTCATTGATCACGTCGTCAGGCGACATGCCGTCGAGGACTTTCTTCAGCGCCTCGTAGCCGCCGTTGCGACGATACACATCGAGTGTGCGCGAGTTTTCGAGATGAACTCGTCGTAGCTGCAGTGGTTCACATCCGATGGCTTCGATACGCATTAAGGTAGTTTGTCCAGTATTTGATCGATCTTCTCGGGGGTCAGGTTCTCGTGATAGTCGAAGTTGAGCTGGAACATCGGCGCCGTGCCGCACGAGCCGAGACATTCCACTTCGCTGAGTGTGAATCGTCCGTCAGCGGTCGTCTCGCCCACCTTGATTCCGAGTTTTTGGGAACAGTATTCGGTGACTTTTCCGGCGCCGCGGATCTTACAGGACAACGTCTTGCATACCTGGATGTGATACTTGCCGATGGGATTGGTCTGGATCATCGAGTAGAACGTCGCGACTTCCCAGATATCCGTCACGCGCAACTTCAGACGATTGGCGAGATAGAGCACACCCGGCGGATCGAGGTATCCGCGCTCGCGCTGCACGATGAACATCAGCGGCAGAATCGCCGAGCGCATCACCGGATACTTCGCGAGGTGCCGATCAATCTCCGCCTCCACCTCAGGCGAGAAAGTCGCCGGCTCAACCCCCAAATCGACAGGCTGCGACAGCGGTTGAATATTTACGATCTGAGTGCTCATCTGTGTAATCTGTGGATGGCTTTAACGATCGATTTCGCCTAACACGACGTCGAGCGATCCGATGATCGCCACGACATCCGCCACCATTTCACCTTCAGCCAGGACCGGCAGAGCCGACAGGTTCACAAAACTCGGGCCACGGAAGTGAACGCGACTCGGTTTTGGCCCACCATCCGATCTCATATAAACACCGAGCTCCCCCTTCGAAGCTTCAATCGGGTGATAGACCTCTCCGGCCGGCACATCAAATCCCTCGGCTACGATCAGGAAGTGATGAATGAGCGCGTCCATGTGGCTCTTCATCGCTTCGCGATCCGGCAGCACGACCTTAGGCGCATCGGCTTTTATTGGACCAGGTTGCAGACGAGCAACTGCCTGTGTCGCGATCTTGTGCGACTCTTTCATCTCCCGCATGCGCACCATGTAACGTGCCCAAACGTCACCGTCCGGTTCAGTCGGGATTTCGAAGTCGTACTTCTCGTAGCCGCTGTATGGATTCGCGCGGCGAATGTCGAGAGCCACGCCGCTGCCTCGCAAACACGGACCTGAGAGTCCCCAGTCGATCGCATCTTCTGCCGAGATTCGTCCGATACCTTGTGTGCGACGCTGAAAGATCCTGTTACCGCTCAACAGCGTATGAAACTCGTCGACAGCCTTCGGAAAGAATTCGAGAAACTGTTTACAGCGATTCTCGAAACCCGCCGGCAGATCCATCATCAAGCCGCCGATACGAAAGTAAGAAGGCGTCAATCGTCCACCGGACGCCGCTTCGATCAGGTTCAGGATTTTTTCGCGCTCACGGAAGCAGTAGAAGAAGACAGTCATCGCGCCGATGTCGAGCGCGTGAGTTCCGAGCCAGACCAGGTGCGAAGCAATGCGTTGTAGTTCGCAAAACAGCACGCGAATTACCTGAGCGCGTTCGGGAATCTCGAGTCCGAGCAGCTTCTCGCCCGCCATCACGTACGCGAGGTTGTTACCGAGTGGATTGAGGTAATCCATGCGATCGGTGATGACGATCCCCTGCTGATACTTCTTGTACTCAAACAGCTTCTCCATTCCAGTATGGAGGTAGCCGATATCGGGCGTGGCCTTCACAACCATCTCACCGTCGAGCACGAGTTCGAGACGCAGCACGCCGTGGGTCGAAGGGTGTTGCGGACCCATCGAAATCGTCATCTGCGTATCGAGCGGACGATCGACGATCTCAAACTGTGGTGGAATGGTTACGGAGCTCATACGTTAAAATTAGCCACGGATCACAGGGATCAAAGCACGGATTATTATTTCAAGCTGTAAGGTTCGTAACCTCGCAATGGGAAATCTTTTCGTAGTGCATGGCCCTGCCAGTCGTCCGGCAGAAGAATGCGACGCAGGTCCGGATGGCCGTCAAAGATTACGCCGAACAGATCGAACGTCTCGCGCTCGTGCCAGTTTGCCGTGCGCCAAACGCCACTGACACTCGCTACGTGGGTGTCTTCATCGTTCAACACGACCTTCAAGCGAATGCGATGGTATTTAGTTGTTGAAAAGAGATGGTAGTTGACTTCGAAGCGGGGCTCTTCCTCGACTCCACGATCGGCGCCGCAGATGTCGGAGAGAAAGTCGAAACGCCCCTCGGGCCAGGTCTTTAAAAATGAACATGCCGCGACGATGTGCTCTCGTGGAACGACAAACGTCGTCTCACCGAAAGCATCGATCACGTCGCTGAACCATTCAGGATGTTCGCTCTGTAACGCCGCAACTAATGTCATCCGCGATTGTTGCTCGACTCTCTAAGAAGAACGACGTCGCTCATGTCTCGAAGCGATTGTGTACGGCCGGGACTCCGGCAACGTGTTCTGCCGCGCAGTAGAACCATCGGTGATGGGCAACGTACCCGGCACGACAGCTTCTCGCGCTTCCTCTTCGGGAATATCCCTGCGATCGCGGACGCTCTCTTTCATCACCTTGTCCTGGAGCATCATCACGGCATGTATCAACATTTCGGGGCGTGGCGGACAGCCCGGGATGTACACATCCACCGGGACGATCTTGTCGACACCCTGAACGATGGCGTAGTTGTCAAAAACTCCACCAGACGTCGCGCATGCTCCCATCGAAATAACCCACTTCGGCTCCGGCATCTGGTCGTAGATTCGACGCAGCACCGGCGCCATCTTTCGTGATACACGTCCGGATACAATCATCACGTCAGCCTGGCGTGGGCTGGCGCGAAACACTTCGGCGCCAAAACGCGCGAGATCGTTTCGCGACGTCGTGGCATTCATCATCTCAATCGCACAACATGCCAGTCCGAATGTCGCCGGCCAAAGCGACGATTTCCGCGCCCAGTTAATTAAGGAGTCGAGCCGTGTGGTCAACACCTCTGGTAGCGCTTCGGCAATTACATTTTCGAGACCCATCTAAAACTTCCTTATGCTGCGGTGCGCCTCTTCTCAATCCTGCGTGCTTCGAGGTCGGCCAAAGCTCTTGCTTCGGCTTCCGCCTCACGACGCGCTCTCTCGCCCCAGTCAAACGCGCCCTTCTTCACGATGTAGATGTAACCGACGAGGAGCAGGGCCACGAAGATCATCATCTCGAGGTAAACAAAGGTACGCATCTGTGCGCCCTGTGCCGCGAGGGCTTTGAACACCGCTGCCCATGGCACCAGGAAGATCACTTCTATATCGAACAGGATGAAGATCATCGCGATCAGATAAAACTTCACCGAGAATCTTTCTCGCGCAGATCCCACCGGGTCCTTACCGCACTCGTAAGGCATGAGCTTCGTTCTTGTTCGCTTACGTTGTCCGACGAATTGGGAAAGGAGGACGTTGCCCACCGCGAAGCCTGCGGCTACGATGAACATGAGGAGAATGGGCAAGTAATCGTAAAGCCTAAACGGCATCTAAGGCACACCCTCACCGGCCGCAGTCTGTTTCGCGGTCGGTGCCACTCCATCCACGAGATTGAGAATCATTGTACAAGCTGATGCTACGGGAAGTGATCATGGGTGTCAAGCAACCCCTCTTGCAGAGATCAGTGCGAGATCCGTTTGGGAAAAATGCTGATTGACCGTGAAAAAATGCTTGTGTTAACGTTCAGCTAAGCCCGCCCTTCAGAGGGGTTTTTCGCGGCCTGCCGGTTGACCTTGTTCTTAAAGTTTATGACGTTTGTGAGAGCCTAGTCCTCGAAACAGTGATTACCGGATTCAACACCGATATCGAGCATGATGGCGTTATCTATCATGTGCAAACTGAGGACAAGGGACTCGACACACCGATCATTCTGTCGCTCGTTTACGCCGGCGGCACAATTCTGGCCAGCAAACGCGCTCCTTATCAGGATCTGATCGCTGAAGGTTTCAGCGATGAAGTATTGGCTGAGCGTCTCAAGCGACAGCATCGCTTGATCTGTGCCGCGATTCACTCCGGACGCATCAACGATCTCAAGAAGATGAGTGGCCGTGTGAAGGAAGCGCCGCCGCCGCAGGAAGTTGTCGAGACGACTGCGGCTGAGACTGACGCGACGGAGGCGGAAGTCGAAACAGCACCGCCGGCGCCGGCCGAAGAGGGATTTGAGATTGAATATTGGCCCATGACGCAGGAATGGGCGCCGCCACCGCCGCGTGAAGAAGTTGAAATGGCGGACGAGTCTGAAATGGCGCGCTATGAGCCCGTTGAGGCTGCGCTGGAGAGTGTGGAGGCTGAGGAAGTCCAGGAGTTGGAATTAGAAACCGTTCTTCCGGATGGCCTCTATATAAACATTCTCGACGACGAGGAGTTTTACTCCGGCCAGCGTTACACGTTGCGAGTTCTCGTCACAAACGTGACCGACGGCGATGAGAAGCCGCTCTCGAACGTGGCGGTATCAGTAAAAGTTCTCGGTACGACGTTCAGGCCGCTGATTTACACGTTAAAGACTGAGAGCGACGGCGTCGCGAGTATCGCCACGGAGATTCCTCAGTTCACCTCAGGGCGAGCCGCAGTGCTCGTGCGCGCTGTTGCGAAGGACCAGGCCGCGGAACTGCGCCGCATCATCCACCCAGCCACATAAAAGAGTAGCCACAAAAAGGCACAAAAAGCACAGAACGATTTTCTGAATTTTACTTTTTGTGCTTTTTGTGCATTTTTGTGGCTATGAATGTGTATGTGAATGGCGAGATGAGGGATGTGAGTGGCTCGGCTTCGTTGGCAGAGCTCGTGGCGTTGCTTGAACTGCCCCTGGGTCGGATAGCGATCGAATTGAATCGTGAGGTCGTGCGTCGGAGTGAGTGGGGCAGTACTATGTTGAAAGAGGACGATAGGATCGAAATTGTGCACTTCGTTGGTGGAGGGAATGTGTCGGACGAGAAACTGATCATCGCTGGGCGCGCGTTTAGGTCGCGACTGATTATTGGAACCGGGAAGTATCGCAGCTACGAAGAGATGCGGAGCGCTCATGAGGCTTCCGGAGCAGAGATGGTGACTGTGGCCGTGCGCCGTGTGCCACTCGATCGCAGCAGCGAGTCGTTTCTCGATTACTTAGATCCCACTCTTCAGATTCTTCCGAACACAGCCGGTTGCTACACGGCCGAAGATGCGATCCGGACTGCGCGTCTGGCGCGCGAGGCGTTGCAAACGGATCTCGTGAAGCTCGAAGTCATTGGCGATCAAACGACACTGTTTCCCGATAACGAGCAGACGCTCGAAGCCGCACGCGTGCTTGTGAAGGAAGGGTTTGTGGTCCTGCCGTATTTTAGCGACGATTTGATCATGGCGAAGAAGCTGCTTGATGCAGGCTGTGCTGCGATCATGCCCCTCGCGGCGCCGATCGGATCCGGTTTGGGAGTACAGAATCCCGCTAATCTGCGAATCATGCGTGAGCAGTTACCCGATGCGACGTTGATTGTTGATGCAGGAGTCGGCACGGCGAGCGATGCAGCGATTGCAATGGAGCTCGGTGCTGATGGAGTTTTGATGAACACTGCGATCGCGGAGGCTGCGGATGCAGCAAAGATGGCGACAGCGATGAAGCTCGCGATTGAAGCCGGAAGATTAGCGTATCTGGCGGGACGCATGCCGAAGCGGTTGTACGCGAGTGCGTCGAGTCCGCTGGCAGGTGTGATCAAGTAGGGTTGTGGTTAAGTACCAACTGAACCTTTTCCTGCTCGCGCATCACGCGATCACCGAGTTCTGTTGTCGATATCGTCGGATACGCGCCGCCCTTCACTCTCAAACATCGAGCGTCGATCAGAGCATCGATATAGACTTCCAACTCATCGTTCGCCATGTCTCTTAACAATCCGTAAGTCGACAACTCGTTCAGACGCGCCGTTAGCAGTTGCTTTGCTGCCGATCCTCGCAACGTAGAAATCAACATCTTCTTCCCGAAACGTCCGTTCATCCGTTTAGCACACGCGAGAATCTTTCGCACGCGCAGCAATTCGTCATCTGTAAGCGTGCGCGCAGACTTATCAGGAGCAGGCGCAGATGGAATTGGTGCTGATTCCGTTTTTGGTTTGCAGTTGCCGCACGTTCCACACTGCCGTTCGCTCTTTCGATCACCAAAGTAATTCAGAATGTGCGCGCGGTAGCAATAATCGGTGTAGCAGAAGTCGATCATCGCGCGTAGCTTCCGCCGCTCGAGCTCGCCACGACGCGACACGTCCGCCGGATCGACACGAAGCTTGGTTGCCGGAACGCTGTCGAGCATGATGATGCTGCGGCCCTGTTGTGCCCCACGCGTGCCACGATTGAGTGTTGGGGCAGTGCGTTGAATGTGACCGGCGCGTTCCAGAATGTAGAGCGCCGATTGAACAGCCATCTCGTTGGTTTCGCCTGTACGCCGTGCGAGCTCGGCAGTCGACAGCTCGATTCGTCTCAATTCCGTTGCCGCGAGCGAGTCATAGACTTGTTTGATAATGCTGATGTCTGGATACGAACCCTCGATGAAGAAGTCGTGCGTGTTTTTGTCGGCGTAGTTGAAGAGCAGCACACACGTCGAAGGCAGTCCATCACGCCCCGCACGACCAATCTCTTGATAGTAAGCTTCTATAGAGCCGGGCATTTGATAATGGACCACAAAGCGAATGTCGGGTTTATCGATGCCCATTCCGAATGCGTTAGTGGCGACGATCATCTGCGTGCGGCCGCTCATGAAGTCGTCCTGCGCCTTGATCCGCATCCCGTCACTCAATCCTGCGTGGTAAACCGAGACGCCGAGATCGAGAGCTTTGAGTTTATTGCCGACCTGTTCCACGGCTTTGCGAGTCGATGCGTAAATGATTCCGGAGCCAGGAATTTGCCGGGCCAGAGTGCGAATCAGAGAAATCTTCTGGCGCTCCTTTTCCGTGTGAACCACTTCGATCGACAGATTCGGTCGATCGAAACCGCTGACGAACGTTTGCGGCCGATTGAGACCGAGTTGCTGAACGATGTCGGAGCGAACGTAAGGCGTTGCTGTCGCTGTGAGGGCGAGAGTCTGAACTTGCCCTAACGATTTGATCACGCTTCTGAGGCGCAGGTAGTCGGGACGAAAGTCGTGACCCCAGGTCGAGATGCAGTGCGCCTCGTCGACGGCAAAGAGTGAAATCGGGATCTGCTGTAACGCAGCGTTGAAACGACTGCTGCGAAATCGCTCGGGAGCGATGTAGACCAGCTTTTGCTCGCGACGCCGCAGTGATTCGATGCGTGCGTGCTGTTCGGAATCGGATATCGAGCTGTTGATGAACGTCGCCGGGAGTCCACGGGCACGCAGTGCATCGACCTGATCCTTCATTAGCGCGATCAACGGCGACACCACGAGCGTGACGCCGTCGAGAATCATGGCGGGCAGTTGGTAGCAGAGTGACTTGCCACTGCCGGTCGGCATGACGACGACAGCGTCTTTGCCTTCCAGAATCGAGCCGATTACTTCGCGTTGCCCTTCGCGGAAATCTTCGAAGCCGAAGTGTTTCTGAAGCGAAGCAATTGCATCCGTGAGCGAGTGCATGCGAGCGAGTCTATAACACGGATCTTACGGATCAGTGCAAATCCGTAGCGAAAAATTTGTATTTCTCGGACTGGGCGGACCGAGAGCGAAGTCTGCGACGTTGTTGTGCGCGTCGGTGCAGCCGGCGGCGGCGCGCAGTAGTGCGTTCGTGTTGCTGGCAGCCGGAGCAGGCGCCGAGCCGCGGAAGCAATTGGCGGTGTTGCCGTAGCCGACGAGATCAACAATATTAGGATCGCTCGGACAAGCTCCTGTTAATGCGGTTGATGTCTTGATGACTACGACCTTCCCGGAGCCTGCGGCCATCGCGATGGTGCCGGTTGCATCGGGCTGCGGCAGAGTTGTGCCCGTGCTGCCACCTGAACTTTCCTGGACGAGATAATACCGGCCCGGCGGGAGTGTTATCGGTGTGAGTGGCGTTACCGACCATGTCGATGCGGTGGCACTCGAGTACTGAACTGACCAGCCACTGAGATTAACCGGCAAATTTCCCGCGTTGAATATTTCGATAAAGTCATTCCGAAAGGGCGCGCCTGAGTTTCCGCCGCCGCCAAAGATCTGACTGATAACGATGTGAGACGTTGAATCAGGTGTTGGCGTTGGTGACGGGCTGGGTGTCGGTGAAGGAGTTGGCGTTGGAGTTGGTGTTGGTGCTATTCCGCCAAGAACTATCGACACTGCATTACTCTGGACATCATCAGCGTTCACGATCAGCGTGCACGTGCCGGCGCCGCGTAATTCGGCGGGAACGAGCACATGAATCTCGTCGAATCCGATCAATCGTGCCGGCGAAACTGTTTCGAGCGCGACCTGCCGCCCATTAATGGTCGCCGACATGTTGCCGGCCCTCGCTGCGCCCGTCGCGAAGATTGTGAGCCGCAACGCACCGCTCGAGGGATCGAATGGACCACGCACGAGAGTATCCGAATTGAGCGCGATAGATTCACCACGTCCGTCGCCGGAGACAGTAAAGATTCCCGGCGCCGTAGGAGAAATGGTCGCCTCTGCCATCGACGACAATCCTTCTGAATTCGTAACGACGAATTGCGCGGTTCCACTTACCAACCCACTCGGAACGACAAACACGACTTCCTCGGGCGAGACATAGAAAATCTGCGCGAGTTGGTTGTTGACAGAGACGGTTGTACCCGCAACCGTGAATGGCAGTTTGTCGCCGTTGAGTTTTGCGGCTTCTGCTTTCAGCGCGAGCTTGCTGCCTCTAATAACGGCGACGCTCCCAGGCGCGACATGCGAAGGTTGTGGTTCGTTTCCCCGTGCGGCTGCGTTGACAACACTCGCGGCGCCGATCGCCCTGGGCGCAATCGATGCGAGATAGATCTCGTTGTTGTTTCTCAGATCGTCATCGTTCACGGTCCCGGAAAGTATTCGCGGGAAACTGAACGCGACGAGACTTCCATCAAAATTGAGCGATGAAATAACCTCCGCAGTAGCAAACGAAGGCGCGTTTGTGATCTGTTGCATCTGTCCGCTTGGCAGATCGAGGACATAAAGCTCAACTCCACCGTCACTCGTATTGAGCACTCTGCGCCGCGTCGCAAAGGCCACACGACGCCCATCCCCGCTGATGGTTGGCTGCAGCTTCACATCGACAGTTCTCGATCCCAAATTAGTTAACTGACGAATAGAATCATCGCGACTATCGAACATATACACTTGCGTCTGGTTGGTCCCATTCGATGCCGAATACACCACCCGCATCCCATCATCACTGACCGCCCGCCCTTCAACGAGCGACAGCTCCGCCACATCGGCCGCCAGAACTCGACTCGTTAGCGTGCGCGTATCGATCTGTATTAGATCCGCGTTATCCCCGTTCAACTTATGTCTCTTGTAATAAACCCGCGTCCCATCACCGCTAATCTTTGGACTCACTCCCGCGCCATCGTTCGTCAACTGCGCAAACTTCCGGTCCAACGCGTCATAAATAACGATCTCTCCCTTCGACGAAAACGCAACGATGCGACCGTCCCTCGAAATAGACGGCTGAAAGTTTCCATCACTAAGTCTTAACGCATCAGACGCCGGCCGCGTCTCAGTCAATTGATTCAGCTTCACTCCATCAAACAGAAAAATCTCCGAATTTCGATCAGCATTGCGCCCCACGAGATCCTCGTTCGACGCAAACACGATGGTCCTTCCATCAGCAGTCATGGCCGGACAGACAGCGCGCGTCGCGCCCAGTTCGACAAACGAAGACAAATCGGCCCGCAGCAATCGAAACGACGGCGGTCCGCCCCTATTTGCAAGATCAGCGGACGATTCGAAGACAATCGTGCGACCGTCATCGCTGATTGTTGGATTGAGATTGAGCACGTGTTCCGGCGTGTTTGTAAGCCGCGTCAGTGTCGCAAACGACTCCGCACGATTCAGTGAAACAACGACGAAAAGAAAAATGGTGATGAGGAAACAGACTGTGAGACGAAGCATAGTGAGGTTGCTCCTTACTTAAATTTGTTGCGCATTCTACACCTCGACAGAAAAATTTCAAGATCTATTTGGAGTGCGCCAACTTGTTGGCGCTTTACTATCTTTACCAAAGCGGTAACAAGTTACCGCACTCCAAGGCGGTGCGTGATATCCTCTCCGGCCAACATGAAAATCCTTGTAAGCGGTTCGCACGGGCTTGTCGGCAAAGCTCTGATCCAGTCGCTGACTACTGATGGCCACGAAGTTCTGAGACTCGTCCGGCGCACACGTGCGTTTGGCGCACCTGAAATCGAGTGGCATCCGAACCAGGGACAACTCGACGCGCAACACCTCGAAGGCCTCGACGTCGTGGTCCATCTCGCCGGCGAAAGCATCGCCTCCGGTCGTTGGACGGAAAGCAAGAAGCGCGCGATTCGCGAAAGTCGAGTGAAAGGAACGTCGTTGCTCAGCGAAGTGCTTGCGCAACTCTCTCGACCGCCGTCAGTCTTTCTAAGCGCGTCCGCGATCGGCTATTACGGCGATCGTGGGGACGAACTGCTGACCGAGCAGAGCGCGCCCGGCGAAGATTTCTTATCGAGCGTCTGTGTTGAGTGGGAAAATGCGACGAAGCCTGCGACAGAGAAGGGAATTCGGACAGTCCATGCACGTTTCGGAGTGATTCTCGATGCCGGTGGTGGTGCGCTAGCCCAGATGTTGACACCATTTCGAATGGGAATCGGTGGTCGTGTCGGAACTGGAAAGCAGTGGATGAGCTGGATCGCGCTTGGAGATGTTGTGAATGGATTGAAGTTTCTGATCGCGGACAAGCCAGTGAAGGGACCTGTAAATTTCGTCGCACCCAATCCAGTGACGAATGCGGAGTTTACGAAGACTCTCGGACGCGTTCTTTCACGGCCGACATTGTTTCCCGTCCCGGCGTTTGGGGCGCGCCTTGCATTTGGTGAGCTTGCGGATGCGCTGTTGCTTTCGAGTCAGAAGGTCGAACCGAGTGTTTTAAAGGGCAAAGGCTTTCTTTTCAGTTGGCCCATCCTCGAACCGGCCTTGCGACACTTACTGATCCGAAATTAATCCGCCGTCATCCGCGGCTGAACTCCGGCAACGCCTGAAACACCTCGAGCGCATACTTCACATTTCCGAACGGCGCGGAAACCTGCACGCCCTGAATCTCATCACGCACCTCCAATAATGACTCGCGCGCGATCTTCAACCCTTCTTCACGCCCGGCTTCCTTGCTGATAGCTGACGCAGCTCGCATTCGATCCATGATCGACGGCGTGACCTGCACGCCCGGAACCTCGTTGTGCAGAAACTCGGCATTCCGAAACGATACGAGCGGCCAGATGCCGGCAATGATCGGAATCCGCACGTGCTCGATCCGTTTTAGAAAGTTGCGCAACTGGCCCGTGTCAAATACCGGCTGCGTGATCGCATACTGCGCACCGGCTTCAACCTTCCATTCGAAACGCTTGATCTCTTCATCGAGATTGATCGCACCCGGATTGACACCGACACCGATGCAGAACGCAGTCGGCTCGCCAATCGGATTATTGCCAAGGTCAAGACCATGATTCAGCTTGTTGACCATGTTCGTCAGCCCGATTGAATCGATATCAAAAACAGCAGTGGCATCCGGGTATGGCCCCATCTTCGGCGGATCGCCCGTGATGACCAGAATATTTCGCAGCCCGAGCGCCGCAGCGCCGAGCAAGTCTGACATCATCCCGAGCAGGTTTCGATCGCGACAACAGTAATGCAGTACTGACTCGATTCCGATCTGTTGTTCGACTAAAACCGCTGTGGCGATCGCGCTCATGCGCGACTGCGCCCGCGCGCCGTCGGGAATGTTGACGCCATCGACACCCGCCTCTTTCAACAGACGAATCGAATCGAGCGTCTTCTTCGCGTCGACGCCTTTCGGCGGAAGCACCTCGACTGAAGTAACAAACTCGCCGAGCTCGATCTTTCGTCCCCAGTTCGAACGTTCTTCCGGCGGAACGACCTTAATGTCCGGCGCCGTGTCTTCCACTGTTACAGTCCCGCCGCTGCTGAATGCGACGCGCTGTGCTCGCGGCGACGCTGCACGCACCGAATCGGAAATCAGCTTGATATGGGCCGGAGTAGTGCCACAGCAACCGCCGATGAACTTGGCGCCCGATTGAATGAATCGCTTGGCAAACTTCGACATGTACTCAGGCGAGCACATGTAAAACTGTCGACCCTGCACATCGCGCGGCAGTCCGGCGTTTGGTTGCGCGGACAGTTTTTTCTTCGTGACTGCGCGCATCTTCTCGAGCGCCGTGAGAATGATCGCTGGTCCCACACCGCAGTTGAGCCCGATTACGTCAGCGCCCCATTCATCGAGACGCTCCGTGAACAATTCGGGTGTCGTGCCAAACATCGTATTGCCGTCAATCATGATGGTCATCTGCGTGATGATGGGAAGATCGCAGACTTCCTTCACGGCCGCGATTGCCTGGCGAACCTCTGAAACGTCGGAAAACGTTTCCAGACAGAAGAGATCTACCCCACCCTCGGCGAGCGCGACGACTTGTGCTTTGAACAACTCTCGCGCTTCGTCAAACGACGTTGGACCATACGGCTCGATACGCAGACCGAGTGGGCCTATCGCGCCAGCGACGTAAGCACGGTCGCCTGCAGCTTCGCGAGCCACTTTTGCAGCGATGACGTTGATCTCGTGGAGATTTCCCTCGAGTCCGTATTGTTGGAGTTTGGGAGCCGTGGCGCCGAACGTGTTGGTCTCAATGATGTCCGCGCCCGCGCGAATGTATTCGGTATGAATCTCACGGACCAGGTCGGGCGCGCTGAGATTCAACTCGTCATAACAGCGATTGATGTAGACGCCCTTCGCATAGAGCATCGTGCCCATTGCGCCGTCGACGACGAGAATGCGGTCAGTGGAGAGAAGTTCTCGAAATGATTCCATTGGCAATGAAAAAGCCCCGCGCTCAACAACGCGGGACTTCAATCAGTTTGAAGTTTTTCGGGTCTCTACCAGGCGCCCGAGCTGTTTAGCTGGTTATTTTACGTGGCCGCAAGTCGCCTTAACTCACCACGTTTTTCATCGTGCTTATACGCTCCACACCCAGCGGCTGTCAAGTTTCGGAAATGGGACCATCGGCCGCTTGAGTGTCTTGTTTTTTCTGTCACGCTGACGTTGCCATTCATATAGACCGATTGTTGTGAAACGAATAAGTACATTTGTTTTCTATAACTTAGCGTGATAAAAATTGAAACGAATTGGCAACTGCTCTCGTAAGTTTGTGAATCAGAGACACGGTCCTTCAATACAGCCTTGCTGTTGGAGCCGTGACTGTCGTTCGTAGGAGCCCCTCGGGCGTCTGCACAAAATCAATTGCTGGTGCCCGTATGGTCATCGTTAACCTGGAGAATTTACTGAATGAAGTTTCCCCGGAAGTTACCCCATTTTCGCTCGATCAAATTCGCACCCTTCGCACT
>JBKPPU010000011.1:0-8314 GCA_046733695.1 Acidobacteriota bacterium | reverse complement strand
AGGTCACCCGATAAGTGAATCGTTTGCGTCTTGTCGATTATTGGCTGGCTCTTTTCGAGCGGCCAATATCCTGCGGGAAGAGTTTGCGTCAGTAACAGAGCAGTCATAAGAAGTTTCGTCATACAAATGATTTTGCCACAGGTCTACACGGATAAGCACTCGCTTCAGTTGTCAGAAATTCTCGGCGACGCATATTTGCTGCACTCGCAGATTTACTCGGATTTCCTAAACTTTTTGACGGCATCGAGGTTGCACTCAGCATGCGCAGTGACAAGTTTAACTACAACCATCAAACGACGCTTCAAGCGTGCACGGCGGCGACGCAAGGTTGGTCGAGCATATGACATGGCGCTTGAAGTCGCGAGCGTGCTGCCGCCTCGCGCTGACGTCCTCGACGTCGGTTGTGGCAATGGATTTATCGCGCATCATCTTCAGAGCATGCTCGGCAAGACTGTCGTGGGGCTCGACGTTGGCGCAAACACTGCCGCCGCGCGAATCAATTATCTTCCTTACGACGGCCGCCATTTTCCTGTCAGGGACCACAGCTTCGACGCCGTGCTGCTTTGTTACGTGTTGCACCACGCGCAAGATCCACGACTGGTGCTGAATGAGGTCAGTCGCGTGTTGAGAGAGGGTGGTCGGGCCATCATTTACGAAGACATACCGTCGATCTGGTGGGACCGCGCGGTGTGTTGGACGCACGATCGACAATGGCGCGGCCGCACTGGACCATGCACGTTTCAACGAGAACACGATTGGCGCCGGACGTTTAGTCTCGCAGGTTTCGAAGTCGTGAAGGAGCGTGCACTTTCACGCTGGCGTAATCTCGCGCATCCGGTCTCGCGCAGATTCTTTGTCATTCAGACAAGTTCTCACGCGAAGACGCAAAGATTGCGGGAGAATGCTGCACCGGAGTTAAGCTTTGCTCCCTTTGCGCCTTTGCGTGAAAGTTATTCGGGCTCCGGGAACACCTCGGCCAGATCTCCGAACTGAGCTTTCGCTTTGCCACGACAGTTGAGAGTCGTTTCCTTGCCGTTGGGCGACTTGATCCGGATTCCCTGATCGTGTTGGGCGGGTTTTTGCTCTCCGTTGTAATCGTCGAAGATCGCGTATTCGTAAGTGCCGGAAGTGAAACTAATCTCAGTTTGATCAAACTGTGCGCGGAAGTAGTGTGAGTATTTGAATGCCGACTGTGTTTGTTCGCGCTGCTTTGGAAACTCGAGCTCGATCTTTCCCGGCAATCCAAAGCGATACTGCAGATATCCGCGGTCTTTCGTCAGCTCCTTTGAAGAACATAACGAGACGATCTTGGAGGCTTTTCCCACCGTGCAACTGAAGACAATCTTCTCGCTGCTCTCGCACAACGACCCGCCTTGCGCCTCCGACGCGTTTGGTCCAAACGCCCCACCGAACGCGCCAATGCAAATCAACGTGGCGACAACCAGAATTAAACGCGGGCTATTTGATCTCAACGATTCCGCGCTCCATCAGCTTCTTAATCATTCGCAGGCAATCGGCTTCGCGAAACGGACAGATCGAGAGAATCGACTGTATGTCCCACGAACCATTGATGCGAGAAAGCACAAATCCTTCCTGCGGATCGATCTGCGCGGTTGTTAGATCCGAGGGCGACACTTTTAACTGCGGCACTGACTTCGGCGAGATGCCACCCGTTTCATAAACACGCTTGATGAACTTCTCCTCTGCGACCGGCAACAATGCCTGCGCTTCCGGATTGTTAGGCTGCTGCTGCAACGCCTTTTGAATGATCTGCAAAGCTGCGTCCGGATCTTCATCAAGCTTCCGTTCGGCTGACCAAACCATCTCGGTCACGCTCTCCGGCAAGTCCTCGACTTCCTTAACCAGCGCCGGACTATCTTCCGGCAACTCGCCGACGACACGAGCAATACCTTCACTGATCAGCGTATAGAGTTGACCGTAAACATGAAACGCCGACGCGTGCATGTGATAACAGATCTCGGCTACCGACATCCGCTTCTCGACAAAGAACAGAATCTGTCGAAACTCCTTGCCGAGCTTCAGCGAAGAGGTCCAGCCGGCATTGAGCTCGAGTATGCTTCTGTCAGACGGCACCAACGTGTGATAGCGAGCAAGCTCGTCGATGCGATAAATCCCTTCCATTATGACGTTCGTGGGTTCGACCTCAATCAGCAGCAAGTCGTCGGGTAAAGGATCGTCGTCGTAAAACTCGAAGTCGCCATCGGTCCAAACAAAGAGGTCGTAAATCGCATCGAGCGTTCTCGTCTTCAGAACACTCAGAACATCCTCTTCCGCTAAGAATCCCTGCTGGACAAGAACTTCGCCCAGCTTTGCGCCGGAAGTTCGCTGCAGTTCGCGTGCAATCTTCAACTGCACCTCGTCGACCTTACCGTAGTGCAGCAGAACCTGGCCGAGATACTCCCGCGGATCGTTCGACTTCGAGCCGACGATTACTCCGTTTTTGAAGTAAACCTGTTTGGTAATTTTGCCGTGATCGAATTTGAGGGTGCCTGACTTCCTGCCTGTCGCCAGAAACTGGAGCAGGTCAACCAGACTCATCGTTTTCAACGTGCCTTGGATCGCCATTGGTCGTCGGTTTTGTCGGGCACCTCGCTGGCGGGCCTACATCGTGAGGACCTCTGGGGGGAGCTCCTGTTCGTTGGACCACAGAAGGTCTCAGACTTCAGAAGCGTCTCAATCCTCAACCAGGTCTGCACAAATCGCGGGAGCTTCAGGACCGGCTTCTCTCGCGATTTGCAACAGACGCATCAGATTCTCCGTTTGTTCTTCGTTTAATTCGACAAATTGAACGCCAAAGCCCACTCCGTGGCGATGATGCCGGACTTCACCTTCGAGATAAAGCCAATCGCCGTCAGGAAGCAGGACACGGAACGCCACGATCTCGCCGGCCATTACCTCGCCCACAGTATCAAGGTAACAACCACCTTCCGAGAGGTCGGTGATGCGAGCTGTGTGTCGCTCCTCGCCGCCATCCCAAACAGCATCCAGATGAACGCTTAGTCGGGGTTTAGATCGTCTGTCATCCATGAGCCAACGTCATCATAGAAGTTTTAGCGAGGCACGAAAAGAGAAATTTTGTGGAAGTCTGTGGGCAGTGTTCCAGTACGAGGAGTTGGGAGGGTGCAGGGCTTGTTGTTTTAGACAACTAAGGTGCAGTGCGTGCGGTTATCGCACGCACTGCATACTGGGGAGCGCCGTGCAAATCTTGTGACTACGGGCGGTTGGAATTACTGTTCCGATTGCTATTGCTGTTGCTGTTCTTGTTACTGTTCATATTCTTTGAGCCGCCAGTGCTACCAGCCTGATTAGCCGGCAGTGCATTGGCCATCTGGAGGTGCTCCTGAAGCGTCGGAAGCGCTTTTGATGCGAAGGCTTTCAGATCCGGATCGGTGCCTTTAGTGCGCTGCTTTTCGAACTCCGATACGTCTTTCTTGTGATCGCTCAGCATCATCTTCGAGTAGGCGCGATCAAATTCGGCCCCCGACATCGCTGAGAGCTTCGTCATGTCTTTCCGGTGCTTATCGTCGATGGCTGTAGGTAAGGTGATGCCCTTGCTCGAGGCGAGGCTCATTAACTCCTCGTTCGCTTTCGAATGGTCGTCGACCATGCGCTGGCCAAACTGTTTCACGGCCTCGCTCGCACCCTGTTGAGCCGCCATGCGACCGAGTTCCACTTCGATCATGCCGCCCATTGCCGCATCCATCATGAAGTCTCTGTCCGCCGAACTCATGTTGCCCATGCCGGTTTGTTCGCCAGTCGCGCCGCTGGTATTGCGGTTCTGAGAACGGTTCGCACTGCGCGTACTGCTATTGCTGTTGCTGTTGCTGTTTTGGTTGGAATTCTGATTCTGGCTGGTTATCCCTGCTTTGCCGGCAATCGCCCAGGCACCGCACGCCAGAAATATCGCTACAAACCAGACCTGTGCTGATTTGATTAGCTGTTCGTTACTCATTACGACCCTCCTTGTTCCTCACACACGCCTACGAATTTAGATTTGTTGATGAGGGAAAAAGAGGTTAACAATCAACGGTTCGGAAATCGGTGCGTTAACGTACCGTGGCGGGAGAAGTCAACAAGCTCGTGACGGTTCTGACTCAGCTCACGCACATGTCCGAACTCGTAACGCTTCCGGAATGATCTGGAAGGTTGCAGGTAGTCGTCCGGGTAGTTCGCCATCGACTTCGAGGGCGACTTCGGCATCGCGATCGGATGCCCGCACCGTTATTTTGCGAGCCAGAGTGTGACTCACTTCGGGCATCGAGAGGTGTGAACCCGTGTAGACGCGTGGAGCGCTGGTGAAGATCTTCATGGCACTCAGATCACCGATGCTGACGACGTCGAGCTTTCCGTCCGTGAGTTTTGCGTCAGGCGCGATCTTCATGCCGCCGCCGAAGTAGCGAGCGTTAGCGATGCATAGATTCGAGACGACGAGATGGCGCTCGTGAGAGTCGTCAAGCTGAACTACGAGACGCACCGGTGCGTTTCGCATCGCGGTCTTCAGCAGCGCGCTCACAAACGAAACGTCGTCCGTTTTGACGCGTTCGATGACTTTCGTGCTCATACCGCAGGAAGCTACTCCCACGAAGTACCGGGTTGCGTCAGCTCCGTTCTGATCCGTGTAAGAAACCCGCCCAACGTCGATGCGCACGGGACGTCCGATGCGGAGAATTCTCGCCGCGTCACGACTACGCGAAGGGATCTCGAGTGTCCTTCTGAAGTCGCCGCCGGTTCCGCTCGGCATGATCCCGAGTTCAGCGTCTTTACCCGAAGAAAGAATCCCGTTTGCGACCTCAGAGATAGTGCCGTCTCCGCCGCAGGCAATGATCAGCTTCGCGCCCTTACGAGCAGCGTCGTTTGCGAGCACCGCCGCATCGCCGCGATGTTTCGTGAACAAGGCGCGAAACGAGCCGAACTGCGAACGCAAATCACTCGCGATCTGCGGCCAGGTTTCACCTGTGCTACCACCGGCCGAAGATGGATTAACAATTACGACAGACATACTTTTTATCCACAGATTACACAGATTGCACAGATTCTTCTTTTAACCTGTGTAATCTGTGGATGGTTTTGTCTTCTTCTCCGAGTTCCGCGATCTTACCCATCACTGCATCAGCGATTTCTTTATGACTTCTTAATCGATCAGGTTTCGCCAAATGTTCAGTCAAGTCAAGCACCGGCCCGAAGTGTATGCGAATCACATCTTCTCGATTCCAGTTGCGCGCGACTTGCTTCGGCAAACTATTACACAAGCCTGCGATGAACACCGGAATGACCTGCGGCTTTGCTTCCATGATCAACTTTCCCACGCCCGGCTGTGCGCGCAGGAATGAATACGGATCGTCGTTTTTGTTGCGCGTTCCTTCGGGATGAAAACCGATGATGTTTCCTGGTCCCGAACGGGCCAGGTCTACGAGCAACTCAAAAGAAAACTTGTCGAAGGCGCGCTTCTCGGGAATGGGATTATCGCCGGTGGCAAAAAATGGCGGATACATGGACCACCAGCCCATGATTAGATTAAGAAAGAGTCCGAGCGGGTTTTGGTAAAAGAACCTGGCGCGGACCGGGAAGAACAATCGTTTGGGCCAACGAGTCCTGTAAAAAAGCACGGTCGACACCGCGTACATGTCGAAGAACGAACGATGATTCGCCACCAGCAGTATCGGGCGGTCGTGCGCAGCGGCCTCGACGTGCTCGAGACCGTAAACATTCATGATGTTGTAAGTGGAAAGATGGATCCAGCCGGCGCCAAGTGTGCTTTGACACCACGTCCAGAATCGCTTCCAGGCGCCTTCATTCATGCGCCTCACGAAACGGAAAGCGAAACGTTCGAATGGTGTGAGAACTTCGAAGTCAGCCACGATTTCTTTTTAGCCACAAAAAGGCACAAAAAGCACAAACGATCTGCCCATTTTCCGTTTGTGCTTTTTGTGCTTTTTTGTGGCTACTCAATAGAAAAATATTTGGCCTCCGGATGGTGGACAATAATAGCCGAAGTCGACTGCTCTGGCTCTAGCTGAAACTCCTCGGTGAGATTGACGTCGATGCGTGAAGGATTCAGCAGCGCGAAAAGTTTCTCCTGATCTTCGAGTCGCGGGCAGGCCGGATAGCCAAAACTGTAGCGTGAGCCCTGATACTCCTGCTTGAAGAGTCTGGTGAGATCGGGAGAGTCCGCGCCGGCAATGCCCAGCTCTTCACGAACACGTTTGTGCCACAACTCCGCGAGTGCTTCGGCGCTCTCGACACTCAAACCGTGAAAGTAGAGATAGTCTGAATAGTTGTCGGCTGTAAACAACTCGTGTGAATACTCGCTCGCTCGCCGTCCAACGGTGACGAGGTGAAACGCAACCACGTCCTTCTTTCCCGAGTCTCGCGAAGCGAAGAAATCGGCAAGACAGAGATGTTTTCCAGCCGGCTGGCGCGGAAAAGTGAAGCGCACTTCCCTGTCCTGGTCGTAAACGATCAGGTCGTTTCCGTCTGACTGGCACTCGAAATAACCATAGACCACTTTGGGCACGAGCAGCTTTTCACGTATGGAGCGTTCTTTGATCTCTTGATAGATCGGACGCACCTTATCGCGCACGAGCACCTGGTAATCTTCAAGCGGCATGCGGCCCTGCTTGAATTGCCACTGACCTTTGAACAGCGCGGTCTCATTTATGAACGCGAACACATCGTCGAGCGAAATGTCGTCAACGACACGCGAGCCGAAGAACGGCGCGGTGGGAATCGGAACGGCGCGGCTTACTTTAGAGCGCTCGGTGTGCGTCGTATCTCCAGTGACTCTCGTGCGTGGCTTCGCTGGCTTGCGAATACCGAGTTTCTGTTCTTCACCGATGAGATCTTCCACGTCTTCCGCGGGATCGACGGTCAATCCTGTACCTGTTTGCTGCGCCTGCTCTTGCCCGTTGGTGGCTCCAACCAACTGGTCCATCGTGTGCAGACCGGCAAAGGCATCACGCGCGTAGTACAGTTGACCGAGATAAAGCGACTTTAGATCGTCTTCGACGTAACGGCGCGTTAACGCGGCGCCACCAAGCACGACTGGAACCTTGATGCCACGCTCGTTCATGAGCTCGAGGTTCTCTCGCATAATGAGTGTCGACTTCACGAGCAGCCCGCTCATTCCAATCGCGTCAGCGCCGTGTTCGTTATACGCCTGCAGGATGGCTTCAATTGGCTGCTTGATGCCGAGATTCAGGACCTTGTAGCCGTTGTTCGTCAGGATGATGTCGACGAGGTTCTTTCCGATATCGTGAACGTCGCCCTTGACGGTGGCGAGCACCATCGTGCCCTTGGCCGTTGCGCCGCCCTTCTTTTCCATGAACGGCTCGAGGAAACGAACGGCAGACTTCATCGCTTCCGCGGATTGCAACACGAATGGCAGTTGCATCTGGCCGCTGCCGAACAAATCGCCAACGACTTTCATGCCGTCGAGCAGGATGTTGTTGATGATGTCGAGCGGTGAGTATTTCTCGAGACCAGCTTTCAGTTCATCTTCCAGACCGATCTTCTCGCCGTCGATGATGTGATTCTTCAAACGCTCTTCGACAGTTTCACCCTTCGAGGCCTTCTCTTTCGCTTTGGACTTCACGCCTTCGAAGAGCTTCGTAAATTCGGTGAGCGGATCGTAAATACAAACGTCGCCTTCGAACTTGCGCTCGTCATAGATCAGCTCGCGCGCGACTTTCAGTTCCTTTTCGCCGATACGGTTGAGTGGTTCGATCTTGCTCGCGTTTACGATCGCGGCGTCGAGCCCCGCTTCGACTGCATCGTGGAGAAACACGGAATTCAATACCACGCGCGATGCCGGACTGAGGCCGAATGAGATGTTCGATACGCCGAGGATAGTGTAAGCACCCGGAAGCTCTGACTTGATCCGCTTGATCGCATTGATGGTTTCGAGAGCGTTGCGACGATCTTCTTCAATGCCTGTCGAGATCGGCAACGCTAATGGGTCGAAGAAGATGTCCGAAGCAGGCAGACCGAGTTCTTTCGTGGCTTGATCGTAAGCACGCGTCGCGATCTTCAACTTGCCGTCGGCTGTGCGCGCCATTCCCTCTTCGTCGATCGTTCCGATCACGACACTGGCGCCGTATGTCTTCGCCAGATCGATCACCTTCACGAAGCGCGGGACACCGTCTTCGTAGTTAGTTGAATTAAGAATCGACTTGCCGCCGGCATGCTGAAGTCCGGCTTCCATCTTCTGCCACTCGGTGGAGTCGAACATCAGCGGCAGCTTGACGTTTGTGACGAGTCGCGACGCGAGCTCGTGCATATCACGCTCGCCATCGCG
>JBKPPU010000010.1:0-3134 GCA_046733695.1 Acidobacteriota bacterium | reverse complement strand
GACAATTCGCTATTTACTACCGACGCCAGTGTGGAGGCCGCATGGCGCGTGGTAGACCCGATTCTCGACCATCCTGGTTCCTTAATAGAATACGAATGTGGCACTTGGCCAACCGCCGCTGATTTGCTGGTCGCGGGTGTGTCCGGCTGGCACGAAACGAAGATCGACGACCATCAACATTAAGGTTTGTACTGAAGCCTGTGGGCCGAGCGTGTTAACGGAAGGTTTGTAGCTTCGAGTACTACCTGCGGAGAAGATTGAAGAGGCCATCCGCAAGGGTGGTCTCAAGTTTTTGCGACGTCATTGTGGGTTTACCTACGCTTCACTTGTGCTCGTTGGCTCGCTACGCGCGAGAGCTTCTTCCATCTTTTCTTTTCAGCGATCGCTGATCTTTACATCCTACTCAATCGGGACTTGCACCCAATCAGAAACACTAAGCTTTCCTTGGCGCACCGAAGATTGTCCACTGTGGGGAGATTGAAGAAGACGCCATCCGCAGGGATGGCCTCAAATTTTTACGACCCATGGAGCATTCTTTGGACTGGGCCATGATCCATTTTGGTCTAAATCTCTCAGGTTCGACGATAGTTTCATCCCAGGGATAATGCCGCCTCTTCACCGCGACCGTCGCGGGGGGCAGGCCTGCGAATCTGAATCCTCAGCTTTTGCATGCGCGCACGTAGCATGCTGGGGTGGAGCCCCAGGATTTTGGCCGCCCCATCCGGCCCTTCGATCTTCCAGCCAGTAGCTTCGATGACAGCGGCGATGTACTCCCGCTCCATCTCTTCCAGAGTCTTACTCAGATTTTGCGGCGCCGTGGCCGGCACCGTCTCCCAATGGTTCGAGATTTGTAGGACGGTGCCCATGGTTGTAATAATAGCCCGCTCGATCACGTTCGCCAGCTCCCGCACGTTGCCGGGCCAGTGGTAGCTGCGCAGCGCCTCCAGTGCGGAGGGTGCCACTGAGGTTATCTCCTTCCCCAACTTTTTGGATAAGACCCGCACGAAGTGTTCGACCAGGAGCGGGATGTCCTCCCGGCGCTGGCGCAGGGACGGCACGGTGATCGGGTAGACGTTCAGTCGATAGAAGAGATCTGCACGGAACCGCCGTGCTTGCACATCCTGCGACAGATCACGGTTCGTCGCAGCAATGACTCGTACGTCGGCCCTAATGCTCTGAGCGCTGCCAAGGCGCTCGAACTCACTGTCCTGAAGAACGCGCAGCAGCTTCGGCTGAACCTCCATTGGTAGTTCGCCAATCTCATCCAGGAACAGAGTGCCGCCATCGGCCAGTTCGAATCGCCCGACCTTCCGGCCGACTGCCCCCGTAAATGAGCCCTTCTCGTGGCCGAATAGCTCGCTTTCGATTAGGGTCGGCGGGAGCGCCGCACAGTTGACCTTGACCAGCGGCCCGTCGCGCCGCAGGCTCTCCCTGTGGATGGCGCGGGCGACCAGCTCCTTTCCAGTACCTGTTTCGCCCGTGATGAGAACGGTGGCGTCGGTCGCTGCCACCTGCTCGATCTTGCGCAGGACGTTCATGACGGCGCGGCTGCGGCCAACGATCTCGCCGAAGTGGCGCTCCAGCTTTGCTTCGTTACGCAGGTAGACGTTCTCCTCCTGGAGGCGGTCTTTCAGTCGCCCAACTTCTTCGAGCGCGCTCTTCAGCGACTCCTCGGCCTGCTTGCTCTCAGTGATATCGCGCGAGATCGCCAACAGCCGCGAGACCCGTCCCTGCGCGTCACTCATCGGCGTGATCACGGTGTCCCACCACTTGGCCTCCCCCTGCGGGGTCGGCCCGTAGGCCTGGAACATTCCGAAGCCACTTGCCTTTGCCTGCTCAATCGCCGCGCGCGCACTTCGCTGGCCTTCGCCGGGCCAGAGTTCGATCCAATAGCCGTTGATGTAAGGGCCGACGTCTTCAATCCCGAGCAGCTCCTGCCCTCGCTCGCTTATGTAGAGCAGCCTTCCGTCAACGTCTAGAATCTTGATGCAGTCGCTGCTGCTCTCGACGATCCGGCGATTGAACTCTTCGCTCTCGCGCAACGCTTCCTCAGCCGCTTTACGCGCGCTGATGTCCTCGATGATGGCGACGAAGTAGGAGGGCTCGCCGGTCTCTTCGTCCCGCACGACCGAAGCCGTCAGGTTGACCCAGATGAGGGCACCGTCCTTCCTGATGTAGCGTTTCTCGTATGAGCAGGACTCGATCTCGCCCGCAAGGAGACGGCGCGCGTACTCGAGCTCAGCTTCCAGATCTTCCGGGTGAGTGACCTCCTGGTAGGTCTTGGTGAGTATCTCCTCTGGCGTGTAGCCGACGATGTCGCACAGCTTCTGGTTCATCAGCAGGAGTCTGCCGTCGAGGGAGCTGTGGGCGACGCCGACTGCCGCCTGCTCAAATGTAGCGCGGAAGCGCTTCTCGCTCTCGCGGAGCACCGACTCCCTCGGCGAGGGACGTTCGATGACGATGCAGTCGAACTGCTCAAGCGCAGTAAGGTTAAGGGCTTGCGACGTGCAGTCGGCCTCCGTCACCTCATGGCCGTCACGAGTCAACAGTGCCGTCAGGAGGTGGCCGTCGTCGTTTGATACATGGAGCACTCGCGGTTTCTTCCAATCAGGCATTGGGGATGTACCTTCGGATGCCTTCCGAGAAACCCTGAAGTTCTTGCCGAACATTTCTACGCTCATAACAGCTCCCTAAACCTTGTCAAAGCAGGATATCTTTAGTACTGGTAACGAGAAGGCAAGTGCAGCCGGTCTCGCTCCAGACGCGCTCGTCGCCCGCACCGGGCACCCCGTAGTTGTAGTCGCCCGGGAAGAGCTTGCGCTCGTCGATCCACAGCTCACCGTCAAGGAGATGCAGCTCTTCTACGTCTGCATGAGTATGGGCTGGGTATCTCGCGCCGGGTGCGAGGCATACCAACATGCTGACTCGATGCCTTTCCGTGTCGGTGGCGAGTAGCTTGCACTCGATTCCGGGAGCGACGTGTTCCCATTCCAGCTCAACCCACTGTCGCACCGTTGGCAGCACTGGTGGCTTGCCGGTCTCCTCGGCGATGCGAAGAGCCAGACGCAACGCCAGCGATGTAGTCGGACGCAGCACATCGGTGGGCCAGGAAACGAACTGGTTGACTACTGGGC
>JBKPPU010000009.1:0-27192 GCA_046733695.1 Acidobacteriota bacterium | reverse complement strand
TGCCAACCGGCGGGTGATGTACAACCGCGCGTCGTGTGATGCGTCAGGCAAACCGTACGACATGGAGCGTCGTCAGGTTTGGTGGAACGAAGCGACACAGAAATGGGTCGGCAACGACGTTCCTGATTTCAAACCGGATTCTAAACCTTCGGATCACATGGGACCGTTCATCATGAATCCCGAGGGGGTAGGTCGTATCTTTGCGCCACTCGCGGCGTTTGCCGATGGACCGTTCCCGGAACACTACGAGCCGGTGGAGAGTCCCATCGCAAATCCTTTGCACCCGCAGCACTCGAACAATCCCGTCGCGAGAAAATTCACGTCTGATTTGGACAAGTTCGGTACTCCGGAGCAGGGGTTCAATGTCGTGTGCACCACGTACAGGCTCACGGAGCACTATCACTATTGGACCAAGAACAATCCGATGAACGTGCAACTCGTGCCGGAGCCGTTTGTTGAAATACCGGCGCAACTGGCTGATGAGATGGGTATTACTGGCGGTGAAAACGTGCGAGTTACCAGCGCTCGCGGTCATTACGTAGGAAGGGCGATGGTCACGAAGCGAATCAAACCGATGATGATCGACGGCAAGAAGACGTATCAAATCGGTATCCCGATTCACTGGGGTTATCGCGGCATTGCTGAAGACAAAGGCAAGACGGCGCTGACGAATGCGAATCAGCTTTCACCGGCCGCAATCGATCCGAACGCATACACGCCGGAATTCAAAGGCTTTCTGGTGAAGATCGAAAAGGCATAAGCTCATGGCCAAGTTAAATCCTGCCAATCCTGTAATCCTGTCTAACATTTTTACAGGATTTCAGGATTTGCAAGATTTACTGGATGTGTAACTCGAATTTTTTGAGGCAAAGCGATGGCTAATCCGCGCACGTTTCAGATTCAGGAAATCTCGGCTCATCCTGGTCCTGTGCCGGGGCAGGGAACACGCCGTGAAGAACAGGTGTGCAAGTACATCGACGTCACGACGTGCATCGGCTGCAAAGCATGTGAAGTCGCCTGCGTTGAATGGAACGATCACCCGTTTCGCGAAACGACTTTCAACGATACGTACCAGACGATGCCCACGACCGAGTGGAACTACTACAACCTGATCAAATTCGCTGAAGACGAGCACGACGGCAACTTGAGGTGGTTGTTGCGCAAGGACCAGTGCATGCACTGCGAAGATCCCGGTTGTTTGCGTGCCTGCCCCGCTGATGGCGCAATCATCAAGTACGAAAACGGCATCGTCGATTTCCAGCAGGAGAACTGCATCGGTTGCGGTTACTGCATCTCAGGTTGTCCGTTCGATATCCCAAAGTTTAAAGCCGACACGAGGAAAGTTTACAAGTGCACACTCTGTTCCGATCGGGTGGGGCAGGGTCTCGAACCTGCGTGCGTTAAGTCATGTCCGACTGGCTGTCTGAAGTTTGGAACCAAATCCGACATGGTGCAGATCGCGGGCTTGCGCGCAAAGCAACTACGCGAAGTTTCCGGTTTTGCAGATGCCGGTGTTTACAATCCGGAGTCGATTGGCGGGACGCATGTCATTTACGTGCTGCACGACATCAAGCGGACCGAGCGATACGGCCTGCCCGCTAATCCGATCATTCCGCCGAGCTATACGTATTGGAAATGGATCGCCAAACCCACCGGATTATTGTTGGGCTTACTCGGCATTGGCGCTGTCTTCTTCCACCGGGTTTTCTATGGACCAAAACTACCGAATCCCGAAGTACCGGAAGTTCGAACTGGTCCACGTGACGAAGTCGAAGCCGGTCGAAAGGAGAAGCCGTGAGCGCAACGAGATTTGACGAAAAGGCTCGACGCGAGTTCGCTCGCATCGGCACTACGCGTGTCCGTCGTGGCGAGTTGTTGCGCCATCCGGTCTACACGCGCTTTCTGCACTGGTCCGTCGCGATCTTTTTCATTCTCTCGTTGCTGACCGGATTTGCGATCTATTCGCCATGGTTGTTCCGCTGGATCACACCACTCTTTGGCGGTGGACCAAGAACACGATTCCTTCATCCATGGTTTGGTTTGGTTTTCACGATCTTCTTCTTTTTCCAGTTCCTCAACTGGGTCGCGCCGATGGCATGGACCGAAGCGGACCGGCGTTGGATGAAGAGAATTCGGCAATACGCTACGAATGAAGAGGGGCCGGAATCCGAGGATGTCGGATTTTTCAATGGCGGTCAAAAGATGTATTTCTGGGCAATCGTCGTCAGCGGCATCTTGTTCCTGATCACCGGAATCATCATGTGGTTTGACAATGTGTTCGGGCGCTGGCTCGTTGCCGTAAGTTATGTGATTCACGATATTGCCGCGCTCGTGATGTTGGCCGGCTTCATCATCCACGTCTACGAAGGCACAGCCCACCAGCCAGGCACGTTCCGATCGATGATTGACGGTACAGTGACAGAAGAGTGGGCCGATACACACCATCCCGCCTGGTATCGCACTGCAGCCGATAGCCGCGAAGAGGCACGAAAAACAGAAGAATAGATTTGTGCCTTTGGTGCTTCTTTGTGGCAGAAAGGATCAGATCATGAGCGTATATCTACGTCTTACTTTAATCGTGATTATTAGTTTGGGAAGTGCGCTTGCAGTTTTGGCGCAAAGCACTGACAAAAGTGATCCACTCGTTCGCGTGCTTCAATCCAAGGGTATCCTAACGGAAGCCGAAGCACGCGCGATTACTACGAACGCCTCACCCGAAGAGCAAAGAGATCGGCTGGCGGTGTTGTTGCGCGACAAGGGTGTGATCTCGTCAACTGAATACGACGCGATACGCACACCTGTAGCTTCTTCAGAGATGAAGACAATCACTGCCGAGTACAAAACCACTGCGCCACCGCCGCCGCCAGTCGCACCGGAGCCGCAACCCACGCCTGCTGTGATCGCAGCCGTGGCTCCGGTGCGATTACAGGGAATCGATTCACCGAAGCGAGAAGGACTGATCCCTGACATCAAACTCGGCACCGGAGCGCGACTCAAGCTCTACGGCATCTTTAAGACAAGTCTCATTCACGATTCATCGTCGCCGCAGGGAAATGACTTTCCGTTGCCGCTACTGGCATCTGACACGGGCCCTAACAACTCGCCGGAGTTTCACCTGCGCGCACGCGGGCTGCGGCTGGGAGCAAACTTCGAGTGGCTGGATCCCGCGCCGCGAATGACGATAACCGGAAAACTTGAATTTGATTTCGAAGGTGATTTCCCGCGTGTCAACAATCGCAACATCACCTCGATTCGATCGAGCCAGCCATCGTTGCGTTTGGCGTGGGTCAGACTCGATCGTCGCTTCAGCGATAAGAACAGTGCCTTTGTATTGTTTGGACAGGACTGGTCGCCGTTCGTTTCGTCGACGCTGCCCAACACGGTCGAAAACACAAACTTCGGCGGCGTTGGTTACGGCGCTGCCTACACGCGTATCCCGCAGGCTAAGTTTGGTTGGAATCATAAATTTGGCGGCTCGCGTGATTTCCAATTCGAGCCGGAGATCGCGATCGTGCTGCCGGCTTTCGGAAATTTGCCGAGTGACATTTCCAATCAGTTAGCTTTCGGTGAACGACAAGGTGTGGACTCACAGCAGCCGGGAGTTCAGGGGCGTGCCGTCTTTCAATGGCAACTTGATCGGGCCCCGAGTGTTGCTCCCGCTCAGATCATCTTCAGCTTCGAACATGCACAGCGCACGGCGATCGTTACCGCGGCAAACGTGCCGGTTGCGTTCAGGCCGGCTTTTCCGAGTGGCGCTGAGGTTAGCAGCGACAGCGATGGATACTCAGCCGAGTTTCAGTTGCCGACGCATTTTATTACCGTCGTTGGGAAGTATTACGGTGGCTCCGATCTGCGTTTCTTTCTCGCAGGACAATTACTCTCCAACTTCAACGACACCGCGGGACTGACAAACGTTGCGACTGCGACTTCGATCGACGGTTCATCGACGGTCGCTTTCGGACTCGAGAATGGTATTGCTGTGGTTGCACCGCAGCGACCCGTGCGCGCGCAGGGCGGGTTCATTCAACTCGGGTTTCCGTTATCGCGAATATTCGATGCGGATCCAAAAGGACGCAATGCTGGTTGGACTGCTTATCTCTATTACGGTGGCGATCAGGTCTTCGCTCGTGACGCGCGACGGTTTGGACTGCGTGGTGGCCGCAGTGATCTGTTCTCGGGCAACATTCAGTACAAGTGGAACCAGTGGGTGACGTTTGCCTATGAGGAGGGTTACTACCGCACGCGCGCGGATTCCCGCACCGGCTTGCTACCTTTGTTCCGCGGTATCCCGAGCTACACAACACACAACATCCGCTCGGAGTTTGCGGCGATCTTTACGTTCTAGCGTTTGTATTAGACAGGATTTCAGGATTCACGGGATTCACAAGATTAATCTTGTAAATCATGAAAATCCTGAAATCCTGTCTAAATTTTTGTGGGGTATTAGATATGGAATACGAAGACGTTGCTATCAAAGACACGGACGTTCCGATTGCTTCGAATCGCATCTTCCAGCATCTGCTAAAAACCTATGCGAGTGAGGTGAACAAGCTCAACTCGGTTTGGAACGAATTCGCCGCAGACGATCTCTCTTTCAAACCACATCCGCGCTCGACAACCGTTCAAGAAATCATGACGCACGAGCTTCTGTCGCAGCGGCGGTTCTTTGGCGAGTTTCTCGGCTTGCCCGAAGTACCGGCCAACGAAGTCTTACCACAAGACCCCACTCCCCATACGTTTGCCGCACGAATGATTGAACTCTCGCGCAAGCGTTTGGACTTTCTCGCAAGGCAGGACGAGGAATGGTGGCTCGCAGTTGTGCCTTTCTTCGACGTGGAGCGCGAACGAATCTGGATCCTCTGGCGCCGCGTATTGCACACCGCGCATCATCGCGCCCAACTCGGCGTTTATCTGCGCCTGCTGAATAAAAAGGTGCCGTCAGTCTATGGTCCAACCGCAGATGTGCGTTGGGAAGGGTCGGATCCGACCAGTAGCGTCGCCGCCGCCAGCAGAAAATAACTTACGAATTATTCGCGAGTTCGTGCTGTAGGTTGGCAATGGAATCGAGAATCGGCAAAAAGTGCCGGCCAAACTCCGTCAGATGATATTCAACGCGTGGCGGAATTTCCGGGTAAACCACTCGGTCCAGAATCCCCAGCGCCACCATGCGCCGAAAATAGTATGTCTGGACCTTCGGCGTAAGTCCGTCCAGCGCACGCTCAATAGCACCTGGCCTGCACACACCCTGTCGAATCAACTCCAAAATACGTAGAGACCACTTGCAACCAAACACCGCTTCGACCGTAGCCGCCACATCGCGCGGTCCAGCTAAATTTTTTTCTGCAAGATTCCCCATTTCTTTCACAAAAGTGACCACACTAACAAAAAAGTGCTCTCTTGTTTTACCTTCTGGCCCATCGCATTATTCCTTTTGTGCGTCCACAAATCAATTTTTACCGTCGCACAAGTCTAGTAGAAAGGAAGAATAAACATGAGTCTTAAAGATAAAGTAGTTATTATCACGGGGGGCGGTACGGGTATGGGTGCAGACGCTGCGCGTAGTTTCAATGAGGCCGGAGCCAAGGTTGTGCTCAACGGTCGCCGGGAGGCTGTGCTGGCAGAGACGGCACTGAGCATAGATCCGAGGGGCGAAAACGTCGTTTACGTAGCAGGTGACATCGGGACTCCAGAAACAATTCAACGCGTCGTGCAAACTGCTGTTGGGCGTTTCGGCGGCATCGACGTGTTGTTCAACAATGCGGGCGTGTTCAAGCCGACATCGTTTCTGAGTGTGACGCATAAAGAGCTCGACGATTACTTCAATCTCATGCGCGGCTACTTCGCTCTATCTCAAAGCGTGGTTCCCGAAATGCGGAAACGTCAGAAGGGTGCAATCATCAGCATTGGATCGATTTGGGCTCTGCAGGGAATTGGCGCCACACCTTCGACTGCGCCTTCAATGGCCAAGGGGGGTGTTCACTCGTTCACCCGCGCACTTGCCATTGAATTGGCGCCGGAAAAAATCCGCGTGAATGCAATCGCGCCTGCGGTTGTAGAAACGCCTCTATTTGACCCGTTACTTTCGACGGAACAACTCGCGTCGTTCAATGCGTTTCATCCGATTGGGCGCAACGGCGTGCCTCGGGATATTACTTCAGCAGTGATGTTCCTGGCAGACGACGCACTCTCGGGTTGGATCACAGGGGTTGTACTTCCGGTTGATGGTGGCGTAACAGCGGGACGGAACTGAAACGACTGAAACCATATGCACGATCTAGTCATAATCGGTGCTGGTCCAGGCGGGATCTCGCTAGCGACCGAAGCGGGCGCTGCTGGAGTTGATCCCGATCGAATACTGCTGCTGGAAAAAGCTGACCATCATAATTCCGCTATCCGTCAGCTTTATCCGGAGCAGAAACTTACCACAGCAAACTATAAAGGCTTTGAAGCTCGATGTGAGGGTTTACTTTGCATCGAAGACATGAATAAGGCGCAGACGCTGGAATTTTTCGACAAGGTGATTAGCGATCACCATATGAATATAGAATATGGCGCTGAAGTATTTGGGATGGAGCGGCAAGACGAGGTTGATGGTGCGCGGTTCCGTATCAGGTCGTCGAAAGGAACTTTCGAGAGTCGAATTCTAGGCGTGGCCATCGGTATCTTTGGCAGGCCCAACAAACCCAAAGATTATTCATTTCCACCGTCTCTTCGCCAGAGGCTTCTCTTTGATATCACTTCGATTCCGATCAGAAATGAGAATGTACTTGTGGTCGGTGGCGGCGACACCGCATCCGAGTACGTTCAATATCTACACGCGGCCGGTAACAGAGTCACGCTCTCTTACCGGCAGGCGGATTTTACTCGCTTGAACGATCAGAATCGCACGGCGCTGTTTTCGCTGGAGCAAAATAAAGAAGTCGAGATACTCCGTAGTACAAACGTTCTACGGATTGAGGATGACAACAGCCGACCGCAAGTTGTTTTCCGTGAGCAAGCAGTGACTCCGCGGACCTTCGAACGTGTGATCTATGCACTCGGAGGAACAACACCCACCAATTTCCTGCGGACATTGGGAATCGCGTTCAACGACGAAGGGCCCATTTTCGACGACGCCGGCGTCACTAACGTTCCCGGACTCTATTTGCTCGGGGATTTGGTGGTGGGTAAGAAAGGAGGTTCGATCATCACCGCGTTCAACTCCGCGGTTCGAGCGATGAAACATATCTGCGCTCACGAACTCACCTGCAAGTAAGGTCCTCCGAACTGCTGCTTGTTGAGTTTTACTGTATTTTCCATTTTCAACTTGTCAGATTCGGGTGGTGTGCACAGCGGTTGCAGTCCTACGCTGCCATGACTCGATCGCATCGATTTAGACCTCTATTACTACTCACCTGTCTTCTCGCCCCGATCATTTCATGCAGCAATCTCCCGCGGGATCCGAAGCAGACGCTGCGACGTGTGCAGACGCAACCGATGCGAGTAGGTCTCGTCGAACATCCGCCATGGGTGATTGTGTGGATTGGCGTTTGTATGACGTGAACGTGGTTTCGGTGCGCTCGCTCGAGCCGTAGCAAGCGTACGGTTGTGAACAAACTCCGGGTGACGAACATGGTACGTTGAACAGTTCACATTATTCGTTATGCAGGAAGAGCTCGACACAGCTATTACCAGCCGGGTAGATGACCTATACCGGAAAGCCATCGAAAACGATGTCAGGGATTACGCTGTTTTCCTGACTGATACTGACTCGGTGGTCATTAACTGGAACCGCGGCGCTGAACGCATACTGGGCTATCAAGAAGACGAGATCCTCGGTAAAAGCGCCTTTATTATCTTTACGCCTGAAGATCGCGCTGCGCATGTCCCCGAGCTTGAAGTAGAGACTGCCATAGCGACCGGTCGCGCGGAGGACGAGCGCTGGCATTTTCGTCGTGATAAGTCGAGGTTTTTTGCAAGTGGCATTCTGACTCCGGTTCGTGATGAGAGCGGCGTTTTACTCGGGTTTATCAAGGTCATGCAAGACATGACTGAAAGACGAAAACTCGAGGAGGAACGTGATCGCGTCTTTACACTATCGATGGACCTGCTCTGTATTGTTCGCCTGGATGGCTACTTCATTCGAACAAATCCGACTTTTGAGAAAGTGCTGGGTTACTCTGAAGAAGAACTCCGGAACCACTCTGTGTTTGATTTGTTACATCCTGACGACCGAGCAAACGCAATAATTGAGTATGAAAAACTCAGAGCGGGCGAGCCTACCAGGTCCCTCGAGAATCGGTTCCGTTGCAAGAATGGCGGATACAAATGGGTGGCGTGGAGTTACTACCCGGTTCCGGAGGAATGGATTGGCTACGGAGTTGGTAGAGACATCAGCGATGTTAGACGCATGACCGAAGCTTTGAGGTCACACGCGGAAAAATTAGAGGAAGCGAACAGAGTCAAAGACGAGTTTCTTGCGATCCTTTCGCATGAATTACGTACTCCACTTACTGCGATCCTCGGATGGTCCCGTTTGTTACGAACAAACAAGCTGGGAAAACGCGAGCGTGACCGTGCGATTGTAATCGTCGAACGTAACGCTGACGCCCAGTTGAAGCTTATTGAGGACTTATTAGACGTCTCTCGCATCATCACCGGTAAGCTCCGAATTGAGTTTCAGCCGATCGAACTTGTGGAGATTGTCAAAGAAGGTGTGGATGAGTTTCGGCCCGCAGCGGAAGCTAAAGGCATATCGATAGCCGCCGACATCGACGCGAGAATAGGTCCCATACTTGGAGATTCAACTCGTCTCAAGCAAATTGTCGCGAACCTGTTATCGAATGCAATTAAATTTACGAACGAAGGCGGCCGAATCGATATCAGTCTGAAAAGGATCGATGGGTCGGCAAGATTGCGCGTCCATGACAATGGGGTTGGAATCGATCCTGCCGTATTGCCTCATATTTTCGAGCGATTCAAACAGGCAGATTCCTCAAACGTCAGAACGCATAGTGGTCTGGGCCTTGGGCTCGCTATCGTGCATCACTTAGTGCGTGAGCACAGTGGATCGGTTAACGCGGAGAGTGCCGGCCCAGGCGAGGGCGCGACGTTTACTGTAGACTTCCCACTCGTCCCGTCTGAGCGTGCGACTGAGAAAATGAATCGGGTGGATCTTTTTGGGTCGCGCACTCAACAACTTTGGAAGGATCTCGAACACGCCGAGCGACCCGCATTGGAAGGTATAACAGTACTACTCGTCGAGGATGAAGCTGATACACGAGACCTTGTCACGACGATGCTTCAAGAGTTTGGCGCGCGTGTCGTCGCAGTAAATTCCGCAAAAGATGCTCTCGATTCAATTCAGCGGGAAGTGCCAAGTATTCTGTTGAGTGATATTGGTATGAGCGGGGAGAACGGGTATGACCTTATCAGGCAGGTGCGCGCCTTAGCTCCGGAAAACGGAGGGAATGTTCCGGCGGTAGCGCTCACCGCGTATGCCGCGCCTTCCGATCGCAGACGCGCACTCCTTGCAGGTTTTCACGTGCATCTAGCGAAACCCGTGGAACCAGACGAACTCCTTGCCGTAATCGCAAGTCTTGGTCGCATAAACTCTGGAACAGAGTAGCTGACATAGACCGGGTCAGTACCACCTCGCGGTAGGGGGTGGGTACGCCGTAGGCCCCCCATCGAATAAGGCTGCGCAGCAGCCACCCGCTACCGCGAGGTGACTGTGTCCAAGCGCGTACTCGAATTTGTATATTAGACCAACCCGATCCGTGCGAAAGTGGGATTAACGATCCCGCAAACGAACCGCACAACGCCCTCATGTACCAGTCACTCGTCCAATTCTGAGCATTACTGACCTTCAACTCCCATGGCACGGCTTTTGAGGCTTAGCTGCACCCGCATACGAAACTACGGATCGAAATCGTGAGGAGTGCTTATGGACCCGCTGCTAAAAGACCTTCGATACGCAGTAAGAACTCTTCTGAAGCACCCGGGTTTTACGGGTGCTGCTGTCTTCACCATCGCATTGGGAATCGGAGCGACCACAGCAATCTTTAGTGTGGTTAACGCTCTGATCCTCAGTCCTCCACCATTACACGATCCGGATCGCGTTGTCGCAATCTGGCGCTCAGCAACGGAAAAACGAACCGAAGGCTTTGTCTCTTACCTCGACTTACAAGACTGGCGCACACGTAATCACAGTTTCGAAGGAATTGCAGGGTACAAACCCAACTCCTTCGACCTGACGACAAATGATGAAGTAGAACGAGTGTCGGGGATGCGCGTCACAGCCAACTTTTTCACACTCTTGAAAGTCGCGCCTGCTCGTGGTCGAAACTTCGACGAAGCAGAGGAGAAACCGGGAACTAATCGTGTTGCGATCATCGGTCACGATCTTTGGCAGAGCGCGTTCGGCGGAACGGAAGACACACTCAACCGGCAAATCATCCTTGATGGAAAACCGCACACCATCATCGGTATTCTGCCCGAGAACTTTCGTTTTCCATTACTCGCGCAACACGCGCAGATTTGGACTACGGTGAGAGGAGAAGGTGGGAACCTCACGGAGCGTGGTGCGCAAGTTCTCAGAGCTGTTGGCCGGCTGAAGCCTGAGGCGACACTCGAGCAGGCAGGAAACGACATTGCAACGGTCGCAGCGAACCTGGCCCAGGAATATCCCGCCACCAACCAAAACTCGACCGCCTACGTCGTTGGTGCTCACCAACAAATTGTCGGTCGCGACGTCCGGCTCGCTCTCTGGCTGCTGTTGGGAGCCGTTGGTTTCATACTTCTGATCGCGTGCACGAACACGGCCAATCTGCTGTTAGTGCGCACCATCACGCGCCAAAGGGAGATCGCAATACGTGCAGCGTTGGGAGCCGGCCGCTGGCGATTGGGGCGGCAGATTCTTACAGAAGCACTCGTGTTGGCACTTGTCTCAGGTGGTGTTGGTTTATTGATTGCTACATGGGCGCTCGGAGCGCTTCGCGTTTATGCTGCGGATGAGCTACCCCGAATGGCTGAAGTTCAAATCAATTCGCGTGTCCTCATCTTCACGTTTGCAGTTTCAGTATTGACCGGCTTCCTGTTCAGCCTCGTGCCTACGCTCAACGCTTCAAGACCTAAAGTGAACGACGTGCTCAAGTCAGGGAATAAGAGTGCGACCAGCAGTCGTGGTCTGAAGCTTTGGCGCGACGCTCTGGTAATAGCTGAAGTTGCATTGAGTCTAATACTGGTTGTCGGAGCCGGTTTAATGATCAAGAGTTTCTCGAGACTCGTGAACGTTCCGCCTGGATTCGATCCTGATCATGTCTTGACTGGTGAGATCGGCTTGACTCGTGCGACTTATGCGAACCCGGAAGAGTGTGCACGTTACGTCGATCAAACTCTCGCGCGGTTGCGTTCTTTACCGGGAGTCGAGCGTGCTGCCTTCGTTGCCCCCATGCCATTCAGCGGCGGCGACGTCGGGTCTGACTTCCGAATCGATGGTAGAGCAGCGCCCGCGCCAGGAGAGGAACCATCCGCCAATAACCGTAGTGTTACGACGGAATATTTCCAGGCCATGAAGATCCCGTTGCTTAAGGGCCGGTATTTCAACGACAACGACAAACGTGGTGGAATGGGCGCCGCGATTGTAAATCAAACGTTCGTGCAGGCTTATTTTGCAAATGAAGAGGTGCTGGGACAGGTGATTTCGCACATCGGTGCAAATCAAAATGAAGGCGATCCTGAAAAGTGGACCATCGTTGGTGTTGTCGGCGATGTTCATCACCGAAGTCTAATTAAGTCAGCGAATCCGGAAATCTATTTGCCGTACCAGCAGAACAGTTGGAATTGGGGGAACTTTCTCATCCGCACCACGAACGATCCCGCAAACCTTAGTGCGGCGTTTCGCGACGAAATCCGCAATGCCGATCGGACCGTTGCCGTAACCAAGGTTAGACCACTCCGACTTGCGATCTCGGAAACTGTAACTCAGCCGCGCTTCTACACGTTTCTCTTCAGCTTATTCGGCGTGATCGGATTAGTGCTGACGATGACTGGTGTCTATGGCCTGGTATCTTACACAGTCGCACAAAGGACACAGGAAATCGGAATTCGAATGGCCCTTGGTGCAACACGGCAGACAGTGTTGCGGCTCGTGGTTCGGCAGGGAATCGTGCTTGCGGCAGCCGGCATCGTAATAGGACTGGCCGGTTCCTATGCGTTGAGCAAGTTGATCGAAACGCTTCTATACAATGTCAAACCCACAGACGTCGCGACGTTCATCGTGTCAGGCCTGGTCCTGCTCGTCGCCACGTTCCTGGCGAGTTACATACCCGCTCGCAGAGCTACTAAAGTAGATCCAATCGTGGCGCTACGATACGAGTGAGATCGCTTGAGCTTACAGTGCGGCAATACTTTATCGTTTCTTACGGGAATTTTCGGCTACTTCAATCAGGCTGTTTGTACTTCCTAATTCTTTCGTTTGCTTGCTCTGCACCGCGACGCTAATACGATAGAAACCAGCGGTGTCGACAGGGATCACGAGACGCGTGATTATGCCTTCCTGCAATGCCTGACTTCTCGTCTCTGATTTTGTTTCCAACGCCAGTTGATGAACTGACGGCGGCGTCAACTTGCCGTCTGGGCCAGTTATTCGCACCGCAAGCTCGAATTCCGCCTTAGTGATCTCATCGATGTTCACCAAATCGGCTTCACCGACGCCGACCCTGATTACCAACTTGATCTCACCGTTACGATCGTTCGAGGGCACGAAGGACGAAGTAACCTCGAGCGGAATCGCCGTTTCTCTTAACGGCGAGTTGATCGCTGCGTGCAGTGTCTCCGGCGTTGACAGGTTGGGGGACGCCCCTGCTGTATAAGCCGTCGATCGCGCGTCAACTCGAAGGTCATCTCTACTCAGGCGGACTTTCAGAGAATGCGGCCGCCCGTGAGTTTCAGGATCAGTCTTGTACGCCAGCAAGTAATAACCGCGACTCTTCTCAACAACCTCCGCGAAGCCAACGCGCGTATCGTTTGTATTGTAAATTGCGCGTCCGCCCGTTTCCTTTGCGAGATGGATAAGGCTGTCAAGATTCTGCAACGGGTCACCACCGAGGTTGCCCACTCCCGAAGGGCTTAGCGTATAGATCGAAACCTTTGCACGGTTTGCCTGGTCTATCACTTTCTCCATTCGTTGTATGACAACGTCTGCACCCGGCCAACGAGGATTGAAGAGCATGCCACGCGATAGCAAGGTTAGAACCTTACGCCCTGGTAGCGTCCCGAGTTGCCTGATGACGTTACTCAAGGTCTCGAGTACACGTAGGTTTTGGTTTGCAAGCTCTCTAAGATCGAGACTGCCGCCGCCCAGGGTCACCCTGATAATAGGTGCACGGCCGCCGGTAGGATTATGGCGAATGTGGTGAATGGCTTTGCGCAACACGGCGCGATCATTCGTAAAGCTCGACAGAACTCCGATGTCGACCTCAGTGTCGCCTATGGCCACCAGGTCCCGCTCTCCGACTTCACCATCGACGAACGAGGTTAGTAATTTCTCTGCCTCAATTGCCCCGCGCATTGCGCGTTGGAGTAAATAGAAACTCGCGCTAGCGGATGAGGAAATGCCTGCGGAACTGTTGACGAACTCAATCCGCGGATTATCAACGAGGAAGACAAATGTACGGCCAAGCTCAGCAGCGGATGGCGGACGGGTAACATTGTCATTCTTTGCGGTTGCGGCATCGTGGCCGAGCGGAACGTAAACGCAATATTCAGCGGCATGGGTCACACTGTTTTCGACAAGTAAAAAGTCTTTTGCGTTGAGGTCTATCACCTGACGCCCGCGTTTGTCAGTTACCACAGCGTCAACTTGCACGAGGTTTAGATCAATCCTGATGACATCGTCTTCGCTGGAGGCAGGTGTAGGCTTTGGTGGCGATTGCGATTGCTTCGGTAACGATGACTGCGCGAAGATCGGTTGGTTCAGCAATACGAGAATTAGAACTAAGTGAGCACGTTTCATCATAGTCACTCGTCGCACTGTCAATAACCTGTGAGCCTGGTCCAGACACTCGGTTCGCCCTGACGTCGAATCACCTCGGCAACCATGAGATAGGCTTCAGCGTAGAGCGTGCGCATCTCTGTCTGGTTTCCCGGGCGTTGTAAACGCTGCTCCAGATCGTTTTCTGCGAGCCGGGACCGCATAGCGTAACGCGAAATCGCCTGGCCCTCACCCGCAAGGTAAAGCGAGAAGCCTTCTTCCAACCAGCGGGGTGCGCGCTTGTTGCTGACGGAGTCGATCAGGATGTGCGCTAGTTCGTGTCGCAGCGTAGTGAAGAGAACACCGCGCTGCTTCAGGATAGCCAGGGGTTGCAGTTCGATGCGATTGCCCTGAGTTGCGGCAGCGGCCCACCATGGTTGGCCCGTGCGGGACGTGAAGTCGCCCGTGCTTTCGTTTAGGCGAATACCGACTCGCGGAATATTCACTCTCGAGGCGGAGGAAGCGCGACGCAGATAGTCGTTGCGCGTCGCTTCCAGCGTGTTCAGAATCTGACTGGTCGTGCGCCGGTCAACATCAGCGGGATAAACAAGGCTGAAGTTCTCGGAGGCGATCGTTAGCAGTCGCGAACTCCCCGGCCGAAGGGAATTTCGAGAGTCGAACGTGCTCAGGAAAATGTCCGCCTTGGATTTGGGCGTAACATCTTTTTTCACGACTGTCCCTGGAAAATATTTTTGCAGAATCTTCTGATAACTCGCTCCACGCGCAGCCATCACATGCGCGCCTTCCTGGCACAGGCCGAGTCCATGACCGAAACCGCTGCCTCGGAAAATGAAGTTCGATGCGGAACGAGCAACTTCGAATCGCGAACTCTTCAAAACGTTCCAGCCGAGCGCCCGCCCCACGATGATTTTGAAGTCCCAGCCGCGAACAGTCTTGTGATGTTCGCCGTCGAGCGTAATGAATTCAGCGCGGCCCGTTTCGTCGCGCTTACTAACGAGAACCTGGTCCAGCCGGTTGCCGACGTCGGTTCGCGCATCGGTTTGCAGGGCTCGCAGGAGATCGGCACGGCTAATCGTATCAGTCCACTTCGCGTGCGGACCGGCGTCGCAGTATTCGTCGTGCACGCCACGAAGATAAGAAGCTGGTGTCACTCCCCACAGGTCTCGGATGTTGGCAGTTTCGCCACCGCACGATGCGCCGAAGTATGCGTCGATTGGATCGTCGTGGTCGTCAAGCAGCACCTGGCCTTCCGTGGCGCGAACGGCGGCAGAGAGTCGACTGTCATTGGCTGCGGTTGAACCAACATATCTCTGACAATGTGTTGTCGAACAAAAGTCGTATCCGTTGGATGTATGACGGCCGAGGTTCTTCAGCGCGTATGTGCGAATCGCGATCGCGAGTGCCTTCAATGCTTCCAGTTCCGATTCAACTGTGCCTTCCGCACGCATCACTCCGTTGACATAGTCTTCGAGTGACAGTGTTTGCGTTACGTTCTCACGTACGAGATGAACTCTGATCGCGTCTGGTGAATGTGGCGCCACCGCGCCGGTGGTATCACTGGGCTGGACATCGCTTCCAGGATTTCCCCGCTGGCGAATCTCATTTGCGTACGTCTCGAAGATCGGCCGCGCCAGTTTTGCGGCATCCGCTCCGTGTGCGCGCGGCAAAAGGACCAGTACGGCCAGATCGATGCTCGATGGATCCAATTCGCCGTTGCTCTGAAACGGCCCCGCGAGTCCAACAAACCAGCCGTTGTTGCGAAAACCTTTTGCGGGCATCGCGGTGCCGGTTTTACCCATAATCGTTAACGGCAGGGAATCGAGTTTCGCGGCGCGCGCCGTTCCGTAGCTGATCGCGCCGCGCATGCCGTTGACTATGATGGCCCGATGTTGTGGGGCGATACTGATGTTGACCCCGTCGACCGCGCGAAAATGGTTTGCTGTACCGATTTGCGGTTTAAACACGTGACCGCCATTTACCAGTGCGGCGTAGGCTGTCAACAATTGAATGGGCGTGACCTGGATGTGATTGCTTTCACCGACAGCTGATCTCTCGAGGCAATCCGATTCGTCACCCGCGTCGGTGCGCACGCGCGTGCTGCTTCCAGTCTCACACGGTCGCAAGACGCCGCTGAGTTCTTCGTCCGAGATTCCCGTCGGTCGACCAAAATTGAACTCGCGCAGGGTCGACACTAACTTGTCTCTACCGAGTCGCTGTCCGACGGCCGCGAAATAGCAGTTGCAGGAGTAGGCGATTGCCTGCGATGGCGAAAACGGCGGTAGGTGATCCGCGTGTACGCAGGCAAGCGAAAAATTCAATCCCGTGAAGCGGCCAGGACAGACCGTGCGCGTGCTTTCATCGATCAATTCGGCGCGCAGTGCGGCTAACGCCGTGAAAGGCTTGAGGGCCGAACCGGGCATCAACGTCTGTGCATAAGCCTTTTGTGGATTGACAATCGCGCGGACGCGACCCGTTTGCGCATCCATCACTATGATTGTTCCGTCGCGATTTGGGAGCGCAGCGGTAGCGGCTTCCTGAAGCGCCGCATCGATTTCTGTTTCGTTTCGATCAGAAGAGGTCCAGTTGAATGCAATCGGTTTGGTGTGCGAAAGAGGAAGATTGAGAAACAGGATCGCCGCGCCGGCAAACGAGAGCAGCATCGCATGCTCTCGTGTCATGCGTTTGACCTGCCGAATATTTACCCTGAGAAATCTCATACATTTACGAGCGCTGCGGTACGTACTGTAGGGGCGGCCCTCCGTGGAACTCGATCCTTTGAATTACGACCGCCGGCCCGCTTGGATGGAGCTCGATCTCGACATCGAAATCGATCAGTCATTTTACAAAGAGATCGATTCGACGCCGGGCGGCCACGGAGGGCCGCCCCTACGATACGTACCGAGTCACGCGGCTGACTCCGCCGGAAGCGCAACACTCGATTCTGACACCTCGGCAGGCAAAGCGGGTGCAGTCCTGGCGAGGGCGGTCAATGTCGATACCCAACCAACCAGGCTGAACAAGAATGCAAGCAGCAATCGCAGACCGAAAACTGCAAACTCCGTCTTGTTGCCGCCAATACTAAACACAGGTACCAAAATGACGTACGGCAAGACAAAGAAAATGATCAGCCCGAGCCCGTAAATGGCAACAGAGTCTGGCGAAAAGGTCCGCGCGAGCGCCGATCCTATGCGTTTCAAAAACGACAACCGATCGCTGAAAAGGCTGCGCAATTGGACACCCGCCACAGCAATCCAAAGATGAATTGTCGCCAGCGGAAGCGCTGCGCCCAACAGCACAAAACGCAGTGTCGAAAAAATCAGACTGGGCCAATGGAGCGGTGGCGTTGGTAACGGAGCCGGCACTGCGTGATTCACCGGAGGAGGAGGCGCCTGCACCACTGGCGCTGGATAACGAGCGGAGATCTTGTTCAGCAAATAGAAAAGCAGCCACGCAAGCAGCAGCACCGGAATCGTAACCGCCAGAAACTTCAGCGCATCGATCAGGATTACACGCCAGCGAAATTTCTGGTCCAATACGCGATTAAGGATCGAAGCTTGCAGAGTGAAGAACCCGATCGGAATCAGAATCATCAGCGCGTAGGTAACGAGCACCTGCCAGATCGTCGCTTCGCGTATCGAAATAAAAATATACGACCCGACAAGCAGAAACGCGTAAATGATCGCAAACACCAACAGCGCACCAGGATTTGCGAAAGTTGTCGCGATCGAGCGGAGCCAAAGTTTTAGAATATTCATAAATCGCCTCACCGATTCAGATCGTCTAATGTGCTTTGCACAAAAATTCCAGAATCCCGCCCACGGCAGTGGGCGGATAGTTCAAGTCCTTTCTAAAATCCCCACCCAAAAACCACGTTTTAATCCCGCTCACGGCAGTGGGCGGATCGTTCAAGTCCGACCTATTCATCGAGCAAGATAAATAGTAAGGACCTGAACAATCCGCCAACTGCCGTTGGCGGGATTCAGATGCACAGGTGGCTTTCATATAGAAGGGACTTGAAATATCCGCCCACTTCCGTGGGCGGGATTATTTTTTAGTTTCACTGTTTATCGAGAATCCGCAGCCGGTCGTTTGCTGTATTCGCCTGCACCGTCGGCTGATACATCAGCTCCGCCCGGGCGGGTGCGATCTTGAATTCGCCCGGCACCTCGACTCGCATCGCGTATTGCAAAGTCGCGTCACCGTCAAAGTAATTCATGAAGATCGCCGTGCGGTTGTCGCGGAACTCACGATTGCTGTACCAATCGCTCCAATTGCCAAGCGAGTAATTCAGATAGATTCCGCTCACGCGCGCGACTTGCTCTGCGCCGGCCGGAATCGGATCTTCGATCATCAAATACTGCGCGCGCGGACCAGTCATCCGCAGCCTGACAACGATCATGTCGCCGGAACGGAGCTCACCCGATAGCGGTTCAATCTTCCAACTCGCCTTGCCGTTCTCATCTTCAGAGACGCGCAGCCGCAGATACTCACGCGTGATCTTCAGTCCGCCTGCAGATTGCGCCGCCACGTTTTCATCGGCCGTAAAGTATTCAAGCGCGCTCGAAACATACAAAGCACCCTTGCCGTGTTTCACGATCCGGACCTGGTTTGAAGGACCGATTTCGCCGCCCTTCTTCCAAACCGTGACAGTCTCGGCGTTGACGGCATCGCCCGCGCCGACGTGTTTTTCTGCAACCTTGACCCCATTCAAATAAACTTCAAACGTGTAGTCGGGCGACAGTTCCTTGCTGACCTTCAGGTAATCAGTCAGCCCGTAGATCGCGAATGCGGTTTCCTTGGTCGAGAGCCAGTAGTAGCCGTTGCGGCGGTTATGGACCAGCCAGCGCGCGGCTTTCGGCAGCAGAGACGAACCAGGATTGATACGCGACAGCGCCTTCAACGAAAGCGACGTCGCTTCAGCGTCGAGATAAACATCGCGGCCGTAATCGTTAACCCGCGCTGTTTGCCAATGTGCTTCAAACTCGTCCTGTTGCACTGAGCTTTCGATCAGCTTCGCGACTTCCGGTGCGCGTCCGTCTTTGCGCTCCTGCAAGGCCAGCGCAAGTAGCGCACGCCCATATGGCCCAAGGTTGTTGCGCTTCCCGTACAGTTCGTCGAGATACTGATTATCGCCTTCACCGCTTTCGATGACTGCGTAGATCATGTAAGCGCGAGTTTCCTCATCAATGGGATTACCGTTATCGTTCTTGCCTGCGCCGAGCAGCGACAACAGCTTTTGCCGTCCCTGCCCATGCCGCCAGTCGTCAACCGGATAGCCGGCACGGCTCGCCATTGTCAGACCATCCACGACGTAAGCCGTCATAAATGGATCGCTCTTGTCGTCTTTCCACCAACCCCAACCGCCGTCGCCATGCTGATACGCATACAACCGATCCAAACCTTTTCGGACTTTCGTATCGAGGTCGTTCGACGCGCGGATCTTTGCTGTCGGAATGTCTTTTAGTGTCTGGGCCACGACAATGTTCGGTAGGAAGCTCGACATCGTTTGCTCCGTGCAGCCGTACGGAAAACTCGTGAGGTAATCAAGCGCGCCGAACAGTGCGCCAGCGATGGACGGCGACATTTCGATCCGCAGAGCCCGAGCCTGCGTATCCGCGCGTCCCGGCACATCCAGATTGACAACCTGATCCGCGTCGTTTTGTGTAACAGTGACTGTGTTGCCCGTCGTGCGTCTTAGACCATGCGGAACGACGTCCATCGTCATCTCGACTGCGTCAGACTCCGTGTCAGTGAGCGCCTTCGCAAGTAACGTCAGTCTCCCGACCGTGCTCGCCTGGATGCGCCAGTCAACGCGATGTTCGCCGTTTGGGCGAATCGTCACTGTTGAGTCAGGCGAGTCGAGCAACTGTGCGCCGTTCAATTCCAGCGAAATCTTCGTGGACTTATCGCTCTTCAGGAAGTTGTGCACGACGCCTGAGATCGTGACCGTGTCGCCTTCCGTCAAAAAGCGCGGCATCTCCAAACGCATGATCACGTCTTTCCGCGCGATCGTTTTCTGCACGACTGATCCGACACGCGTATCCGTCGTTACACCACGTGCCGTTGCCCGCCAAGTTGTAAGGTTGTCGGGAAGTTTAAAGCTGACAGTAGCTTTGCCATCGCCGCCCGTTACTACATCGGGTTGCCAGAACGCGGTGTCTTTGAATTCTTTACGAACGGTGGTTTCGGCGTAGGAACTGTCGTTCTTGAAGTCAGCAAGCTGATAAGCAGACTTGTTCTTCGCTAAATTCGCAGACTTTTCTCCTCCGTGACCCGTGAACGTGTAATGAATCGCAAGACTCGTCTGCACTTCGTTATAGCGCCGGCCATAGAACTCGCGCTTGATGTTGCCGGCCGATTCGGGTGCGATGCTGTAAATTGCTTCGTCGACAATTCCCAGACTGACTTCCGTGTTCGCAGCTGGTGATCCGTCCTCATTGCGCGCGAGGATCGTGTAGGACGCCACGTCGCGAGGCTTAAACTCGCTCTTGTTCGGAACTATGTCGAGCTTCAGCATCTTGTCGCGCGCAGGCACCCCGATAATCTGGTTCTGGCTGTACATGTCGCTGTTCTTGACGAACGACACGTCGAGGTAGACGTTGGGCGCGTACTTCTTTTCGATCGGCACGTCGATCACGATGCTGCGACCGGCCGACTCAATATGACGTACAGTGAGCACTTCAGACAATTCAGTAGTCACCAGCAAATGCGCTTGATCCACGGGCAGCATTGCCAGCACATGCGCGGTCTCACCGGGCTGGTATGATTTCTTGTCAGGCACAAGCTTGATCGATTTCTCGTCGTAATTCTCATATGAAAAATCCGCCCACTGGCCCATCTTGTCGGGAGACCAGAATGAGCCGCCGCGATTCGCGATCTCTTTGCCGTTTTCAGTGACGATTGTTTTGACGTAAATGCTGCCGGGCGAAGGCACTGTAAAGTCATACGTCGCGTTGCCCTCGTTGTCGGTGTTCACTTCACCGCTTCCCAACTCGCGTTCGTGAAGGATGTAGTCCACGATCTCATACTTGTAACCATTATTCTCTTCCCAGTGGCGCTTCCTTTCCCACTTTTGTTCGATGAACTTCAGCGTGACTTTTTCAGAGACAGGTTTACCCGCGTAATCCGCCGTCTTCACGCGAATCTTCGCGGCGTCGCCCTGGTAATAGAGATAGCGTTCCGGATAGGCGTCGGCGACGCTGTTGCCACGTGTGCCGATGAACGAAGCGGCGCCCTGCATCTCTCTACGTGAGGCATCGGTGACCTGTGCTTCCAATCGATATGAATAATCCCATTCTTCTTTTGGATCAGGCGCAGGCACTTCGAATTCGACATATGCATCGCCTTTGGCATTCAGCGTGGCATCGCCTTCGGTGACCAGATCATTGCCGTAGTAACCGTAATCCTCTTCGTCGTCGCCTTCGCTGGCTGGACCAGCCTCGTCGTCGAATTCGTCCGAACCGTTGTCCCACCACCAGTGGTAATAACGTTGTCTGTAGACGTAGTAATGCACGTCGGCATTCGTCACCGGCGCGCCGAAAAAGTAATTCGCGCTAACTGTAAAATTAACTTTCTGACCGACGGGTACGAATTGTTGCGGCGCTTTAACGCTGACTTTGAACTCGGGTTTCTTGTATTCCTGAACCTCGAAATAGCCACTAGCCTTGAATTCGTCGATGGAGGCCGTGATGTTGTAGCTGCCGAGCGGCGCTTCCTCACCTACATCTAGCTGGCCGCTGAATGTGCCGCGGTCGGAAAGCGGCAGTTCCTTTTCGAAAACCTTTCCGTTGTTTGGATCTTCGATCGTAACGTTGACGGTTTTATTGTCGAGCAGCTTGTAGCCATTCGTGGTCCATTGGCGCAGTATGCCTTTAAAGAAGACTGATTGCGCCGGGCGATAAATTGGACGATCGGTGTAGATGTAGCTGGTCACGTCTTCGCCGGTGAGCACGTCGTCTGCGTCGCCGTAGCCGCCGAAATAAAACGAGTCGACGTCGGAGATGACGAAGTTGTCGCGCTCGCTGGCCATGATGAGGAACGGGTTGCTCTGCGGTTCAGCCACGTCGACGTCTTCTGCCGGTGTCTCCGGTTGGTCCGGAATTTTCACCTCCGTTTTGAAGACACCTGTTTTGTCAGTCTTACCAGTCACCAGCGTTTTCTTCGCGTTTGTGACTTCGACGGAGACGCCTTCGTGTGGCGCGCCTGTCTTGCGGTCCACGATGTAAACCATCACCTGACCGTGACGGTTGGTCTTTTCGATCATCGTGAGGCTCGTCACGATTGCGACCGAATAAGCACGCATGCCCTCGCTGACGCCTTCAATCAGGTACACGCCGGGTTCCATCTTGCCGAGGGGAATCATGCGGCTGTCGTATTCGTTTTCCAGTGCGGGCAACTTCTCGCGCCAGTCTTTCACTTTCTGATCCGGATTCAGCAAAGGCACGCGCGCATAGTCAGCCACGTTGAGCGGCGTGCGTTCAGCCGGCGGTTCTGCGCGAAACTTTTGATTGAAAGTTTCGCGGTGATCTTTATTTAAGTGAGTGCGGACATAATCCCTGACTGCTCCGAAGAGCGAAGTCTTCAGGGTGTGAGTACGCTCGAGCAGCGACGGGCGCGCACCTATGCCTTGCGCGATCTCCGCCGTCTCTTTCTCGCCCATCTGGTGTGGATCGTCGAGCTGCTTGAAAAACTTGTTGGGGTCCTTGATACGGTAGACGCGGAAATCCAGATATTCGATGTTCTGGTAGCTGGCCCACAGCCGCGCCGATTCGTTTGGCGAGTAAGACCGATTCGTCGTCAGCGAAAAGTACGGCTTGGTCGTCACTACAGTCGCAGGCTTCTGCTCAGCCGGCGGCGGCGCCGGTGGTGCAGTGCGCGCGCGGATGACGTTGAAGCCCAGGACCGAAGCGCCGAGCGCAAGATAGATAATACCGGCCGCAAGATAGCGACGGATTTTAGTGTGAGCCACGGTTAGTTAATCCTTCCAATAGGAAACTTCTCTGTGCAACCTTTGTGTCCTCTGTGTCTCAGTGATTGTGTATCCGGCATGTCTATAACCACAGAGACACAGAGGTTGCACAGAGAAATCACTGCAAAATTTTCAAACGATAGAACCCCAGAAAATTCTTGTTACGCTCGACCGGCCGCCAGCGCGGATCGGGGTGCTGATCGAGCACTGAAAGCTGAACCTTTTTCACCGTTCCTTCATCCGTAGGCGACGAGCCGGTGTGATAAACAACCCAGTCTTGTGCGCCGTTGGGCGCGATGTGCGCCTGGCCCAGAAATATCATCACGTGAAACGGAAACTTTTGTACCCATGGTTGGTAATAGAAGAGCAAATCGCCGGGCTGGGCTTCGCGCCGATCGCGACTGACGAACACGACGTTGAAAGACTTCAGCGAACGCGCATCGGCGAATTCTGAAAACCGGCCATTGCGGAGGTCTGATTCCGTAAACGATCCGAAGTCGGTACGAAAAATCTTTTCGCCGAATGGGTTGTTGTCGAGGTCAAAACTCTTAACGTCGGGCGCGACAGTTTGGTAGGCCGGTCCCATCTTCTGGAACCATGGCCGGTCGTGATGCCGCAGGGCCTCGCGTATTGCGAATCGCGCCAGTCCGGCACAGTCGCGCTGTTCTGTATTCCATTGATCGCTGAGCTGATAGAACTGCATCTCCGCAATCGCCGTGAACCAGCGGCGAAAGCTGTCGCGATCCTGAAAGCTCCGCAACTCAACAACGTCCGGTATTCCGTCGTTATCAGAATCGACGAGTTCAGTCCTACTACTCGAAGGCGCGCTTGCAGACTCCCGCTTTAATGGGGCGGCAGTCGGTTCGATTTTGTTGCTGTGATGAAGACGTGAAAAATTCCAGGCCAGGGCTGTGGTGGATGCGATAACGACGGCGGATAATGCTAACCAGCGTTTTAAAGGTGCGCGCATTTCGGGGGCCTTTAACATTGCCGGGCTAGATTACATTTGGAATCGCTAGCACGAAACGCGGATGCTATCACGGATACAGTCGGGCAACCACTATTTATAGTTGGTAGGTACAGCGGGCAAAATGTGGATTCCCTCAGTCGTTTTATAAAGATCCGTGTTACGATGTCCGCAATTACTCCAGAGACCTTGTCGAAGAATACCCTTAAAACGTTGGGCCAGTATGCGCTGGTAGTTGTCCTTTGTTGTTTGATCCTTACGTGGACAATGAAGCTGTGGCGGGCCGACTTCAAAGTGCCGTTTATGTACTTTGTCGACTCATTGTTCTACAGCGTCGCAATCAAGGGCGCGATGGAGCAGGGCTGGTGGCTTCACAATTCATCGTTGGGAGCTCCCGAGGGATTGCGCTATGAAGCGTATCCGGCGATCGAGAATTTTCAATTCGTTGTTATCAAGCTGATCTCTCTTTTCACGTCGAATCACGCAAAGGTACTGAACCTTTTTTACCTCCTTACTTTCCCGCTCACGGCTGTAACGTCGTTCTACGTCCTCAGGTCGTTCAAGTTTTCATTTGGCGCAGCGCTGGTAGTGAGCTTGCTTTACTCGTTTCTGCCGTACCACTTTTTCCAAAGCTATCACCTTATGATGGCGGCGTATTATCTGGTTCCGCTGATGGTGCTCGTTGTTCTTTGGATTTGCCTCGAGGAACGGTTGCAGGGCCGCAAGGCGATCGCCAGTCTTGTGATCTGCGTCATTGCGGGGTCGTGCGGTGTTTACTATCCGCAGTTTTTTTGTTACCTGCTGGTCGTTGCCGGCCTCGTTTCGTGGTGGAATCGACGTAGTCTCGTACCGCTTGTATCGGCACTAATATTGACTGGAGTGGTTGCGGGTACCGTCGTGATTAATCACATACCCACGATCATTTACCAGCGCACGCACGGGAATGCGTCAATGGGTAATCGAAGTGTGGGCGACGTCGAGATCATGGGGTTAAAAGTTACGCAGCTCTTGTTGCCAATTGGTGGTCACCGGAATGAGAAGCTGGCCGCGTTGAAAGCCCGTTATAACCTTGGACCACTCATCAACGAAAACGACACGTCGTCGTTGGGCATCATCGGCAGCATCGGATTTCTGGTTCTCATTGGAGCGATCTTTTCCAGACGGCAGCTGCCGGAGTTGATTGAGGCGCTTGGTCGCTTCAATATCGCTGCGGTTCTGCTGGGAACGATTGGTGGATTCAGTGCTCTATTCGCGCTTTTGGTGTCGCCGCAGATCAGGGCGTACACGCGCATCTCGGTCTTCATCGCGTTCTTCTCGTTTATTGCCGTTGCCTCGTTGCTCGATGCTCTGTTCACAAGATGGCCGGTTCCGCGAGTCGTTTATTATTTGGTCCTTACGGTAATTCTCCTCGCAGGTGTGTGGGACCAGACCGGCACGTCGTTCTTTTTCATTCCGGAGTACGCGAAGAACAAAAGCGAATATTCGAGTGACGATGAATTCGTGAAGCGGATCGAAGCACAGTTACCGCCGCGCGCGATGGTTTGTCAACTGCCGTACATGCCTTTTCCTGAGAGCCCGCCGCTGTATCAGATGAAGCCTTACGACCACTATAAGGCTTACCTCCATTCGAAAAATCTCCGCTGGAGCTATGGTGCTCCGTTTGGTGAGCAAGTGGATAAATGGCAGCAGACTGTGGCTGCGCTACCCACACCGGAGATGGTGAAGAGTGTTCGTGAGGCGGGCTTCGCGGGAATCTATTTGAACCTCGATGGTTACGCAGATCGCGCGAAACTGCAGAATGAATTGCGGGCCGCGTTGGGAGTCGAGCCGATTTGGAATCGTGAAGGAAGTATTCTCTTCTTCAAGTTCCCGAATCAGTAACCGCACTTGGATACAGTCAGTACCACCTAGGTGGTCGTGCGGAGGATGCTTGGCGGCAAGTGGTGTTGGCCCATTGAGTGTTCGTATTGTTGGGCTGGGCGACTTGGATTAAAAGGAATATTCAATTTAGCCCTGACTCCTGCCTCAACCTGGTCCCGCAGCTCAACCAGATTTTCTGAGCTCAGAAAATCCGTGAACACGTATGCACGATATCCACCATCCGGATCGCCCTTGTAGTAATCCGCAACCTGTGTGTAGTCGACCTCATACGCGTGCAGCCGGTCACCCTGGAAGGTATACGTCCACACGTTGGCCAGCTCCGAGTGAGGCTCAGCATCGTCGTAGTACGGTGTGCCTGGGTAAGTGGTTATAATCGTAACGTCAAAATCATCGGGCTTCACTTCCAGCAACCAGTCGTGCGTATCCGCCACGGTTTCAGCCGACTCACCAGGATGCCCGAGCGACATGAGTGCTTTAACCTTCAGCCCATGTCGACGCGCGATTTCGACGCAGCGAGTGTTATCTTCGCGTGACGCTTTCTTGTTGATGTTTCGCAGGATGCGCGGTGAGCCGGACTCGAATCCTGTAAGGATCCAACGGAAACCGGCGCGATGCATCGCTTGCGCCTGCTCGTCATTAAACAACTCCGACTTGATGAAGCCTCGCAGACGAAACTCGACTCCCAAACGCTCTTGCAGGTCAGACAGTCCATGCATCAGCTCAACCATGCCGCGGTTTACGTTGAGCTCGTCGTCATAAAGCATGAACGCCGTGACAGCGTAGTCTCTATATAGCTGGTGAATCTCTGCCAGCACGTTCTCGTGCGATCGCATTCTTATACGACGCAGTGATGGTGACTTTCGACCGCCGCAGAAGCCGCAGGCGAATGGACATCCCAGTTGTGCGATGAGACTGAGCGCACGTTCTCCTTCAATGTAGTAGCGATAGCTATCGACGTCGACGAGATGACGCGCGGGCATCGGCAGCTCAGCCAGTCGCCGGCTAGTCAGGAATAGTTGAGAATCCGGTCTATCTGCATCGACGAGTTGCGGCGCTTCTGGTTGGAGCGCTTCGAAAATGGCTTCCTCTCCATCACCGGCAACGAGGGTGTCGAACAAGCCGGCGAGCTTCGCGTAAGCGTGATGAGCGCGCTTCGGCTTTTCATTCTTTAACTCCTGCTTGTAGGCGGCATTCACGAGAGTAACGTGAGGGCCGCCAAGTATCAGTCTGGCGTCCGGGCGCTGCCGGCGGATCACATTCGCGATGGCGCTGACCGCCGGCATCTGAGGGGTCGTAGCTGTCAGGCAGAATGTCGTGGTATCGTGTGCTTTCAAGTAATCAAGCACGACATCAACGTAGTTTTGAACGCCCGAGAGATCAAGCATGTCGAGCGGGTAACCG
>JBKPPU010000008.1:0-18139 GCA_046733695.1 Acidobacteriota bacterium | reverse complement strand
GAAAAACTTGCGGGTGAGAAATGATCGACATCCACGCCATCGAATATCACCCTGATCCTGTTCGCATCGATGTCTCTTCGTTCCACCTCGCCTCGGATGAATTCCGAAACGGAGATGATGGCTTCCGATGACTTCAAATAGTCCGCGATGCTCGCAAGGTCAGCGACTCTGAGATGGTATATAACGGGAATGTCCAGGAGTCGCGCGGCTACGATGACGGGAATACCAGACGCCGCATTAATATGGACGATGTCAGGTTTGATTTTTCTCAAGGTCGAAAGAGTAAAGAAAAAGTTCTCAATCGAGTTGGAAGAAAAATCTCTATTCGGAACCGTTACCTCCGCCCCGAACTGTTGCAGCCGTTCAGTGAAATATCCGCGGGCGCCAACCAGCGCGTACGACTTGAAAAACTCCCGATTCAATCCGCCGACGAGCTGACACAAACTCTCCTCCGCGCCCGAATAAGCTGACGGTGTAGATACGAACAGGATCTTCCTCCGTCGCATTCGGTTCCTGGCCTGACACCGGGCGAGATAGGGCTTTAGGTCGTTACCCAACGAAGATTGATGTAGCAATGCTTCCCTCTTCCACGAGCGCAGTTCGCGCAACGGTTCGCCTGCCTCGCCCCGAGAGCTGATCACGGCTCGCGCAATGGCGACATGAGTCGAGTTCCTGATTCGAAGTGACTCTGGAAGTTCTCGTGGATGTGCGTTGTACGCGGCAGCCGCATTGAAAGGAACCGCATTGATGGATCGTTCAAAACCGGCGCGGAGTTCGTCAGCAGCTTTGCGAAATCTTTCATGTTGGATCAGGGAGACTGGCGCCGGCGCTACGTTATCCAGAACACTGACAAGCTGTAGTCCTAAGCTCAGCAAATTTCCCGCCCGTGGCGGCAAAGTGCATTTTCTCAACGCTGCCAGAAACGTCGAGTCATAAATCTCGAGCGTACAGTCGGCCGGGAACCCAACGACGGGCGTGAACGCGTTGTCATGATCCAGATGGTGAGAAAAGGCGCGGGCCAGCAGATCGCGCGGAGTAAAGCCGTACTCGAGAGTCAGGAACGCGACGTGTGAATTGCTACTTTCACTTGAAGCTTGCAAGAATGCCTGGCACCGCGTCTTGCACTCGGTCTGAATTCGCGCCACATCAGCACGGTTCAAGATGCCGTCCAGAGTCGCATTCACATCCTCCGTATGAACGAGAACTCGCAACTCAGTATCAGGATTGTTCCTCCTGAAACGCTCGATGAAGGTCTCGAGCAAGGTTTCGGAACCCACCTCACAGAGATACGGACGCCAGGAGATAGACTCCGGCACGTACGGAATGTAAAGAATGGCGGTTAAGGTGGAGGTCATTGTTCTTTCCGGCCGGTGAACGTTCGGGCTAGTTTAGAGATTCGATATACGCGCATGCCGCTGATACCGAATCTCCCACTTTCGATTTATGCGAGAGTTCCTTACATCGGGTATTGATCTCAACCGAAGATAAGAGGCGGCTCAATGCCGCCGCTATCGCGTGCGGCTGCCAGTCTGGCTGCAAGAGGAAATCCGCGACTCCAAGCTGCTTTAAGCGGACCGCATTGTCGTTACGGTCATACCCAAGAGGAAGTACCAGTTGAGGGACACCCGAATTGAGTGCCTGGCCGGACGTTCCAATCCCGCCGTGATGAATCACAGCGCCTATCCTCGGCATCAGGTTCGCGAACGGCAGATATTCAAACGTCTGAACAAAATCCGGCGCCGGGTCTTCGATTAGATCAGCATCGGAAGTCACCACGATGGCTTTACGTCCCAGCATCCCGCACGCTTCTATGCAGGCGTTGAAGAACGACGGATCCTTGGGACGGCTCGTGGCGTGAGTTATGAGGATGGGTGCTGCATCGGCCCGCAACTCATCTTCAACGCACAATGGGAGAGGCCCAGTCTCGATCGATTCGTCCCTGACAAAACCAACCGGCTCTACGCTCAAAAGCCACGACGCGTCAGGTTGTCCAAACCAACTCGGCCAGAAACCCATGCCGCACCGTGGAGCACTGAGCCATGAACGCCAATCTGCGATTGGACCCAATCCGACGTCGCGTCGCAGCTCATTTACGAATCCGCTCGTGGACGTATAGTGGTCCACCAGAGCGGGCGCGACCTGGATAAAATGTGGCGACGGAAGAACAGGCAGATAAGGCGTCCCTAGATTGTCCGCGACCATCTGGGCGATGACGTGCAGCTCGTAATGGCTGATTAGCAGCGTTTCAGCGGTGCAGTATCGCTCAACCACCTTGTAGAGGAGTACGTTCTTGTAGATCACATATCGCAGCCATGATGCCCTTGAAGGCGATTCGACGCGGGCGCTCATCCATTCCTCGTACGTTGTGAAGTCATCCAGTGAAGCGCAACTCAACCCCGAAGCTTCTACTTTACTGACGAACTTAAGATTGGTAAGGACGACGACTTCGTGCCCGCGTTCCTTCAACGCCTTTCCGATTTTGATGAAGGGATAGATGTCGCCGCCAGTGCCTCGCGATAACAAAGTGATGTTTGCCATTGTTCCCATCACGATCTTCCGAGCGCGGTTGTGGCGCGCGGAATTGCTGCGTCAAGTTTATATTCCGGGGGAGTTAAGGGGCTCAAACTATATGGGCCGGGTGGGATCGGTTTCGGTGTGAAATCCTCGTGACTAAAGCTCTGTCTACCACAACGTGGGCCTGGAAGCTGACACTGCTCAAAAGTATCGTCACTCTGTCTGCATCCGCCTCCTGCATCTCGCTCTCGAAAACACCCTGGAGCTGTTGGAACCGCCCGTTGTTGATTACAACTTCATCGCCGGCTTTGAGTTCGGCAGGTTTCACGAACCCATCCTTTCCGATTCGCGCTCGAATCAGATCAACAATCTCCTCATCGACCGGCGCCGGATGGTTGTCGAAACAAACTACACTGTGGACTCCACGTGTAAATTTTATTTTGTGGTAAAAGTCGTTGAATCTAAAACGCGCGAAGATATAACCCGGAAACAACGGCTTACCGACGCGTGTCGATTGACCGGTGAACTGGTTGCACTTATTGACAAGCAGCTTGGGATTCAGAGTTTCCAATCCCCATGCCTGGAAGTTGCCGCTGGCGCGATCCTCCTGTTTACGATTAGTGTGGACGACATACCAACTAAGAGCGTCAATTGGAGTTGACATGGTTGTGATTCCTTCTCACGTTTGAATCGAAGACAGAGCTACCGCACTTTGAACCGGCTCATCTTCGGTTCGATCAAAACTCAGTGAACCCAGAACATACCGAGGTTCGCCCCGGAGATTACGCCGTATGTGGACAGGAGTCTTTAACTAGTTCCTAAAAAGTTACTAATTCTGCGGAAATGGTGAGTGGAAGAGCTGAGGGGATGGCGGGATTTATCAATCGCGGAATCCGACGCGCGTCAATAAGTCTTTGAATCTCAAGTCGTCGCGGACGCTCTTGAGTTCAGGGCTGACTTTGAGCCAAACGAGCCAGTCGTTGCACTCTTCGTAAAGCTGTTCGAGTAGTTCGAACACACGCTTTTTCGGTCCGAGCTCCAAATGAATCACCAACATGGCATAGGGCGAAACATATTTTCTCCGAGAAATGTCTTCCAAAATATTGAGGAGGGTTTCAGCTTCGGCACGCTCGCCGGCAAGTGCATGCGCATACCCCATGAAGCCCAGCGCCAGATAAGCCTCCTCATCCAACTTGGAGATGAACTGAAACTCCGCGATGGCTTCAGGTAAACGGTTCTGCTGAATGTGAACACACGCCAAAACGAAATGGGTCGGCATGTAATTGGGCTCGAGCTCGATCGTCTCATTCAGCAGGTTGACGGCTCTTTCGTAATCTCCTTTTAAATAGTAGGCCGTAGCCAGATTCATGTTGATCTGAAGCGAGAACGGATCGAGTTCAAGCGCCCTCTCGTAGTGCTTTATCGATTCGTCAAAGCGGCCCTGGAAGGTCAAAGAAGACCCGTATCGCTGATGGGCTGAGACGAGATGGGGCTCCAACTCGAGAGCCCTTCTAAACTCGCTTTCGGCCCCACCCCAGTCGTGGTCGTAATACACTCGGACCAGACCCAGAGATGAATGAGCTTCAGCCAGATTGTCATCGATGCTGACGGCTCGCAGCGCAGCCTCCTTTGCTTTGGGCAAGACTTCGCGCGGTGGGAAGTAGACGTTTGACAGCCTGAAATAAGCATCCGCCATTCCGCAGTACGCCAGTGCGTAATTCGCGTCAATCGAGATTGCCTCTTTGAACGCGTCTATGGCTTTCAGCACATATTCTTTGCTGTACTTACTCCAAAAATAGCGGCCTCTCAGATAGAGATTGTAGGCTTCAGTATTCTTTGTCGCCTGTTTGTGGAGACGTATCTGGTCCTGACTGCTAAGCTTTAATTCCAAACTTTCCGAAATGGCTTTTGCGATTTCGTCCTGAACAGCAAGGATGTCGGAAGGATTGCGGGTATATTGCTCACCCCAAATCTGTGTTCCGTCGTTTACCCTGACTAGTTGCCCCCTGATTACGAGTGTTTCATCCAGGCGCATAACTCGAATCATCAACAGGGCTTTGACATTGAGCAGCAGGCCAACTACCTGAGGGTCAACCTCCGTACCCTTGAAACGGCTGATTGTGCTGCATGCCAGAACGCGAAGACCTGGAATTCTTGAGAGTAAATTGATGATGCTTTCGGTAATGCCTTCCGAGAGATATTCGACGCTCGAATCCTTGTCCGGACTCTGCACCGGTAACACCGCAACAGAGTCTATGCTCACATCTTGAAGCGTGGTTTTGTCGGGGTCCTGGCGCGTGTCTCTTTTCGCTGTTCGGTCTGAGGAGAGCTCAGTCACTCTGGCAATGAAGCGATAGCCCTGACGAGGAATCGTTTCGATAAACCTGGGCCGGGAACGATCCTCACCCAGGGTTTTTCGCAATATCGACATGCTGACAGTGAGGTTGTTCTCTTCCACTATTGCGTCCGGCCAAATCTCCTTCATCAAGTCATCCTTGACGACGAGTTGACCGCGCATTTCCACGAGGTAAATCAGCAGGTCCAGGATTTTGCCTTTGAGCGGAACGGGCTGTCCCTGATACAGCAGACGACGTTGAATTCCTTCTAAACGGAATCCGTTGAACTCATAGATCTTCGAAGCAGCGTCTCTTTGCATCGAGAAACTCGCGTTTGTTGCAACTGTCAGCTCTCGGGGGTTGGGAGTAAGAACTACAGATCGGTAAACCCTATCGGATTGACTGGGCGTTGAAACTTCCGAACTAAAAGCACATAAAACATCACAATCTAACTGCCACGGAGGTTTAGGAGATGGCCGATGATACGGGAAACGGTCAGGCGAAATCAAACAGAAGTCCATCGGCTGGAAGTCGATAACTCCGCCCTTGAAGGTGGTTCGAAATGGCCCGCCGATCCTCGATATTTACTCGATCGGCTCGCTTTTTTCGCCGGCGTTTTCGGGTTTGTCGGGTCTTCTTTCGAGCCGGAGCACGTTATGGCAAAACGCGATCCACTCGGGTGTCACATCACTGAAAATGATGTTCTCGTCCACAAAAATTCCATCGGTGACGGTGTAATTCCTTTGCAGGTAGACATAATCTTCGTCGGTTAACTCCCTTGGTTCTTCCATGACCTCGCCGTTCACCTCTCGCTTGATGCTCCTCGCGTTTTCCGCCTTTTCAGTCCAGCCAGAAAACTGACGAAGTTCACGCAGCGGGTATGCTTTGCTATATCTTCCAAGGATCGTCATACATTACCTTACCGGATTAGTGAGTTAGAGTGTCAGTCGCCGAAGATGATCCCATCGCCGAAGATGATTCCGTCGCCGAAGATGATCCCGTCGGCGAAGATGATCCCATCGCCAAAAATAATTCCGTCACCAAAAATGATTCCGTCGCCGAAGATAATTCCGTCACCGAAGATGATCCCATCGGAAACCATTACAGAGTCAGAGATCGTTACGCCGTTCGCGATGAGCTGTCCGTGGCCCATCAAGATCCCGTCACCCTTTAACGCAGCGGAGTTAATCGAGGCGCTGCTCGAAAGCGTCTCACCCGTAGATAGCAGGATGTCGCCTGGAAACAGTATTCCGTCATAATTCTCACTCGACGCCACACTACGGTGACCATTCAGCACTGGATCCGAGAGGACGTGGCCTTCCAAAGTTATTGACTCATTGGATATGTGGACCGCATCGGACATCAGCGGGTGATCTGACGCCATTACACCATCGACAACGAAGCTGTTGTTCGTCCAAAGAGCGCCTCCATTCGCAATCTGTTGTCCTCCGGCGGATAGAGCGCCCCGATTTATGATCAGGCCATCAGACATGAGAAAACCGTCGCCGAGCAGTTCGCCCGTGCAATATGGACCTTGAAAGCGAGTGATCAATGCGGTTCCCGACATGGTATTGAACTTACGAATGATCATGCCGCTCCAGGAGAAATTGCTGTCGGAAAAAGTGGAAGAGCCAGTGACTGGTCCAGTCAGCAGTGGCATCCCCAACTGGACTGGCGACGCTAGATCCTGTCGCACCAACTGCGTCAACTTCATCGCGCCTTCGATATTCAGTTGACCTGCGCCCTGTTCCAAAACTCCGAAGCCATCCAACTTCTGCGCCGTGTATTCCATAAACGCTTTGATCATGTTCGGCGTCAGTTTTGGGTTGAGTTGAAGCATTAGCGCAGCCGTGCCCGCTGCGATTGGCGTGGCGACTGACGTTCCGCTCATTTGCATCACTTTCAACGTCGGATCTGTGCCGAGCGGTGATACGTTCAGAGTGGGATTGAGAGTAACGATGAGGTTGCTCTGGGCCTGTGCAAATACCAACTTGTTGCCTGGAGCTACGAGGTCAGGCTTTAACAGGTTGTCGTGATGAACAACACCGTCTTCGTCGATCCAACCGCTGCGAGTCGGACCTCGTGAACTGTAAGTGGCGACTTCATCATCGAGTCGCGCAGCGGTTTGAAAGGTGTTGGAAGCACCGATGGTGACGGCGGAAGGTTCATTACCCGGAGAATGAATCGAGCCATAAATTTTTTGGCCGTTAGCGGCCTTGCCTTCATTTCCGGCTGCCACAAAAACCGAAATGCCGGAATTTACGAGGCCGCGAACTGCACGACAGAGCACGTCATATTTGTAAGACTCGACCCCGGGCGTTCCAAGACTCAGGTTGACGACGCGAATGTTGTACTGATGAGCGTTTGTCGCCACCCAGTCGAGTCCTGCCAAAACGCTTTCGACCGTTCCCTCACCGGTGCTGTTAAGAACGCGAACGTTCAGTAACGAGGCTCCCGGCGCGATGCCTGTGTATGCTGCGCCCGCGCCCGAGCCTCCGGCTGCCGCTGCTGCTACAAAGGTGCCGTGGCCGTAGGGATCATCGGTGCGGTTCTCGCCGGTAAAATCAACAGCCGCGATGACACGAGAGCCGCCCCCGGCTGAAGAAAATTGCGCGTGGTTCATGTTAATGCCCGAATCCACAACAGCGATGCTGATCCCGGACCCATCAATCTTGCCGCGTGCTGAAGCAAGTGCCGCGGCTTGGCCGGCATTTGCACCGGTGGTCTCTGTAACGTGTCCGGAAGCGCGCACGATCTCGTTGGAGGAAACGTGGAAAATCTCCGGGAATGAGGCCAGTTCATTAACCAGTCTGAATGGCAGAGTCAGTGAGAAACTATAAACGTTCTTCATTTCTCTATGTTGATGAACGCCGTTCTGGTTGAGGAAGGCATCGAGGCGGGCGCTTCTGTTTGCGCGCAGGGTTGCGATGACCGTCACTGTTTCGTCGGGGTTGTGCTTGCTCCCTTTCAAAAGCGGGGAGATTTTGTGTGCTGTTTGCGGCGACTGGTTTGAGTTCGCCCTGGCGACCTCGAAAGGCAGGTAATAGGGGTTTATGAGTAGTAGTGCGCTTACAAAAGAGACAGAAAACAGACGTATTGCGTTCTTACGGGTACCCGGCATTAATGACTCCTTTTGAATGAGTGTGGCGATCGGATGCGTTCGGAACGGCGCCACAGTTGACTGATTCACAAGGGAGAGTACTGATCGCGTTGATCCCCAGATCAACTCGCCGGCGGGAATATAGGGGAAGGGTAAATGAGAATCTTTAACTCATTGCTAATTGTTTCTTAACTAACCATAAAGTGAAATTTATCCCTCACACCCGACTGCAAAGATGCGGAATGTCTTTAGCAGTCAGCGTTCGGATTTTCTGAACTGAAGGTGATGGAGTTGGTGTCGATCCTGACCCGTAACTTGTGCAGCGCTGCGACACCGGACCAGAGTTCTGCGGTTAAATCTAGCTTTACTTCTAAGTTAATCCCTATTGACCCATGATCGAAGGAACATTCAGGACTTTGTGCCAAGTTCTACCTTGATCGCTTGTCCGATATACATTATCGCGCGATAACAACCATCCATGTTCTACATCTGTAAAGTAAATTCGATCAAAGAAAGGTTCATCTTTTCCTACACTAACTGGCTGCCATGACTGCCCTTCGTTTGTGGTATGCAATACGATTCCGCTAAATGATTTTGTTACGTCAATTGGTTGGCCTTCGCGATAATGACCTACAAAATTTCGACCGATGGCCCAGCCTTCTTCTTTACCAGAGAAATAAACCGAGTCTAGAATTATGTCTTTATATAATTCGGTTTGCACCTGCCAACTTTTACCACCATCCTTCGTGTTATATAGCTGTCCATCATTGCCGATAAGCCAGCCTGTTTTCTCATCAACAAAAGTTACGTCCTGGACATTAGTGTTGCCAGGAAAAGTCTGGGATTGCCAAGTTTTCCCGCTATCAGCAGTGAAGAATAATGGTCCCTTCGAACTACAAATCCATCCTTTAAGGGAATTTAGAAAGAACTCGCATATAGGCTGCCCCCTCCCTTTCAGTGCCGGTGGAGTTACTTCCGTCCAATTGACTCCGCCATCAAAGGTATACCACGCACTGAACGTCTCGCTGATCCAACCGTGCAATTCGTCGGTGAACACAATCCTCAATGCTGAAGTGAAATCCCATTCACGATCGGCAGATTTCAATGTTGTGACTATTGACCAGGTCCGCCCGCCATCGCTGGTGCGCAACACTGTACCTTTTCCTTCAATTCTGCTAAGAGCCCAGCCCCGTTGCGCGTCAATAAAGCTGATGCAACTAGCACTGCTAAGTTTTTGTGCGGGCACTTTGCTCCAATTTGCGCCACCATCTTCTGTAAGTAACAAATGCCGGCCTTCTAAAGGCACCAACCAAGCTGAGTTCCTGCCATGAAAAGCTGCGCTTCTAATTCGGGGGGACCGCACCACTTCGTCAGATGAGGCACTGTTGCTCGTAACGGCAAGCTGATGTATGCCTCCGGCACAAGCATGTGTATCTGCAAGAAAATCGTCTTTGCAGTTAAACAGACATAAGGACAATGTTAAGAAGAAACACCATCCAGCACGGGTTTTCATAATGCGGGGTAAATTGAACTTCTCCACATACTATGGGGTGCCCAGCCAGAATACCGTCACCTTCAACGGTACAGCGGCCGCAAGGCAAATCTCGCCGGATCAACGTTACAAAGAATTACCAACGTTGCTATCTGCTATTAGTGCCTGGGTCACAACGGCTCGTTCCCGTGGGTCTCAGCGGCTGAAGCGAACGTAATAGGGAAGCACAGAGCCGTCTGCGTTGTGAATGTAGCCTGCGCCCACCCACTGCATTCGATCGGCGCCGGATCGTCGCGCTGTGTGGTAGTGGCCATAATTGTTTTGGCTCATGTCACTCAGGCGAGGGTAGTAAATGACAAAATCGCCCCAGACGCCGACACCGCTGCTCGCGTTGAATGGTCCGCCGCCGAAGGCGACGATCATTCCCAGTTGCCCTTCGGCATTGGTTTCGAAGTAGGGATACGCGAAGGCGAAGTCAGGATTCCAGATTTGCACCTGGCTTTGCAGGGCCCAGGTATCAGTTCTGATCTGTGCGATTTGGACATGGGGCTGCGGGAAGCCACCTCCACTTGAAGCATTCCACGCAAAATAGACAGTGTTGCCACGGACGGCAGCAGCCCGGATATAGGTTTTCCAGGAGGCATCCTGTAACCAATCGGTTCCGTTGGCCGCGATCGAGGAGATGGTACTGTTGGGCCACGAATTGATAGGCACATCCCTCCAACTGTAAAAGCCATCAGCGTCGAACATGCTGTAGACCTTTAGTGTGCTGTTGTTCACGTGGCCGGCCCAAAACACGCCACCACTGCCATTCTGGCTGACGTGCGACCAAAAAGCGCTAGTGCTGGCAGTGAACTGGAAATTCACAGTTCCCATCGCGCGGAGTTCCTGTAAAGGAACGCGGACAACATAGCGATTGGCGCCGCCTCCGACGCTGCTGCTCCAGTAGAGGAACGTGTCCCCGAAGCTCATGTCGTTGTAGTCGAGTGCGCCAGTGGCGGCAAATGTGTTGTTGGTGAAGTCCCAGTAGGTCCATGCGGTGCCGTTGGAGCTGCGCACCACGTCGGTGGTTTGAACGGCGATCCTGATGGCATTGCGTCCACCACTGGAACCGTATTGGAGGAGCCAGACAAAAAGGTCGTATCGCGGAACATACGTCAGCACTTGGTCGCAGCAAAAACCACCATAGTCTTCGGGGAAAATGGTAGTTGGGTTGACGGTGGTGAACGTCGATCCTCCGTCCTTTGAGAGGGACATCCAGAAATTCCCCGTAGTCATGATTGTCTGCCCATTTTCGGCGACACTGGGCTCAGGAACGAAGAGATGGGCTGAGGGAGTGGCGGCGCCAATCTCATTGTATTCGCGAAAAAACAGCGGCGCCTGGGAGTCGCCGCTTCCGGCGGGGTCCTTCGGCTTTAGGGCACGAGCCGAATACTGCTTGCCGCTCGGCGTGATGTTGCCGCGGTCGGGGCCTTTAGTGACAAATTGGGGCGGTTCTTCGTTGAAGGGGCGTTTAAGATCAGGTTTTACGGGAGGGTATTGGGCGCCTTCGGCCCTTTTCGGACCAACGTTTCCGGTCTTGAGCTCCGTTCTGCCTTCCGCCCGGGTTTCCTTTTCCTCTCCTTTGGGCTTCTTCGGCCACCACAACAGCAATAGCACCAACGCTATTACCAACACTAAGACAATCAATGTAATGAGGGTTTTCCTGGTCATGACTTAGATGTCCTTTCAGCGTTTTGTATTGCCGGTCCGGTTCAGTTTCGCTATTGGCGTCCCTGATCAATCTTCTTCCGGTCCGGCCCCGTGGGAACAGTTTGAGGATTCGGCTCCACATTAAGTGGCCGTCTAAGGTCCTGTTTGACGGCAGGATACTTTCCACCGTCGACGCGTTTGGGTTTCACCCGTCCTGATTTCTGGTTGGCTTCGGATTCTTTGCTTTCGGGTTCCATCGTTCCCCTCTTGGGCCCTGTGGGAACAACAATGGGTTTTTCTTCAACGTTGAGAGGTTTCTTGAGGTCAGGCTGAACCGCGGGATATTTTCCGCCTTCGGCCTGTTTCGGCTCCGCCTGGGCGCTCTTCAGCTTCTGACGAGCTTCGGTCTTCTCGGGTGGTGCAGGCACGGACCGATTGCACGCACTGGCGACAGCCAGAAGAAAAACGATAATCATCGCCTGGGCGGTTGGTTTCCCAAGCCTTCTTCTCCAATGGATCACGAGTATTGCCTTCCAACCTTGCCTGGAATGCAAGCCGCGCCCAGATGGCTCACAATTCGTGGGGGGATCTTTTCACCAACCCAAGACGATGTCAAGGCGAACAGCCGCAATAAAACGTAGGCAGAAACAAATTCGTTATTAGACTCATTATGAAAGGGAATGAGATAAGTTGCACCTACTCGAACGACTACGGTGGGGCTGTAGCTACAGGTAGTTTCACGAGGCACTTACATGCGCTGATCATGCTGGGAAGGAGCATCTGATGAAGGTCGGAATATTCAACATTTACTGGTTCGGCGACAAGCAGGATGGCAAATTCCACCATGCGCCCACGGACGATGCGCGGCTCGCGTCGCTGATTGGATCGATGAACACCGACGTGACCGGCTTCATCGAGATCGTCGACCTGGTACGTTTCGAAGCTCTGCTAGCCAAGGTTGGGTCCACGTGGACTTTCCGAGATTCCGCGAACCACACGCTGACGAGCACCCCGGGGTCGCAGCACCTCGTGCTCGCGTGGAATACCGGCACCGTCGAACTCGTCCGCTGGACGCAAATCCACTACGGCGATCGCAGCCCGATCGTCGCCCGCTTGAAAGAACGAGCAACGGGCAAGGAGGTACTCGCGATCCTCGTGCACCCTAAGAGCACCGCCTTCGATGATGAGATTGGCATCGGGAAACGCAAAAAAACGTTTGAGGCCGTTGTCAGCTTTCTGAACCATCCGCCGGCGGGGTTCAGCGATTTGCCCGTGTTTGTGTTCGGCGATCTCAACTCACTCGCCGGCTCGCCGGAGCAGGCACCGCTCGTCGCGCAGACCGGCTGGCACCTGCTCGCGCCGACCGTCGTACCCGCAGGCGCCGGAGTGTGGACGACGAATCTGGACAAGGAGGTGATCGATCACTTTGTGATTTCACCGGGGCTCAACGTGACTGATGGACCCACGATCATTGCGTACGACCAGGACCCTGCGATCGACGACCCTGGCCACTCGACGAACCTGGTGATGAAGCAGCTCAGCGATCACCGGCCCGTTCGGGTCAAGTTCGCGCTCTGATCGGAACTCAGGCCATCGCGGATGTGGGCCAGTTTATGTGGATAGACGAGAACAAATCTTATCAGCGGAGTGATCGCTAACGGTGAATGCAACCCCGCAGCTTCTTATGGAGGAATAATGCCCCGTAATTCTCAACCTTCATCTCGGTTCGTGACTTTTATTCTCACCGCAAATATATATTGCTACACCCTTGGTGGGTTGGCGCGTCCATTACAGGCGCAAACACCTCCCGAAAAGCCGGCGAACCAAGTTGTCAAACTGGTCGCTTACGACTTTAATGATCAGGCAAACAAGGTCCGACAATACATTGCTACACTTGAGCTGCGGTAAGACAATAACTGAGAATTCAATGCTGGTATTTGTCTGCATAGTTGTTGATTCCAGAAAGGCAAAGGCATGAAAGTAGACGCGCAGCAGCTTGAAAAGGCGATCTTCCTCGGAAGAGGAGTCGAGCGTTTCACGCAAGACTCTCCGATCCTCCCGGACGTGTGGGCGGAGTACGGCCAAAACCCGAACGAACAGGTCGACTTGCTTCTGAACCCCTACAAAGACGAGTCGCCGGGAAGGCTCTGCGACATCCTGCTCAGGCGGCTCCGAATCAAGGCGGACGACCCAAACCCCTATCAAAAGTACCGGTCGGCAAAATCCGGCGTGGGTAGAGAGGCAGCTATCAACCAGTCCACAGTAGTCATCCGTCTTTACTTCGACGAGTTGGTCCGCGTGGTGCTCCCGATGACGAGGTGGTGGAACGAGTATGTCTGGAAGGACGAGGATAAAAAGGATGACGAGCGGGAAATAATGAAATTTCTCTACTATCGAACTCACATGCAGGACGAGATGGTCAAGTTCATGCAGAGATATAGGCTTGAGCGGGACTCGTCGTCCGCCCAGCCTGGCGACCAGAAAGATTCCTCGTCCACCTCATGCACATCACATTTGCTTTGGCTGGTCAGGATTGTCGGTACCATCGCCCTCGCTGCGCGTGACAATAAGGAAGGCGCCCTCCGGATTGACGGCAACGAAAAAGAGGTGGTCGAGGCCGCGGTCGACTTGTTGCGGGGCTTTAAGACGGTCCAGCCCGAAGACGTGGCCCAACTCGAGCGTGAGCCGACGGGTCCCCGCACGCGCTCCGGCAAGGGGATGGACGAAAATGCGCGCTCGTTCATCTGGTCGGTGAACCTTAACCGCATGGCGAAAACTGCAATGAACGTCTCAACGACGACGGTCAAGGCGGACGCCGCGCGGCTGCTCTTCGATATCAGTTGCAAGCACCTTACTTGGGCCATCATCGACAGCGGGGTGGACGCGCGTCATCCGGCCCTCCAGCGCCGTCCCGAGTCGACGACGCCATCTACGTCACAGGGCGAGGGCACACCTCCGAACGGCGAATGGCGGCAACCGGCCTGGACGGAAACGACGCGTGTCACTGCGACGTACGACTTCACCATCATCCGCAAACTCCTGAACCGCGAAGAGGATGAAATCTGGCAAGGACAACTGCCGGAGAAGCTGCGCCACTACTTCAGGAATGAAGCGAAGAGAGAGGAGTTCAGGAATAGATTGCGCCAGGGGCGCAGCATAGACTGGGATTATCTCTTACGTTTTCTGGCGATACCTTACAAGGTGGAACCACCCGCGCTTCCGGTCGTCGCGCCGGGCCCCCAGGAGACATCAGAAGGGGACGAGAGCCCTGCTGGCGAGGGTGCGGATGCATCCAGCGAACAGCCGAGCGACGCGGCCGGTGCTGAGACAGACAAAGCATCCGAGGCCGTCGAAAAAATCGACGAAGATGACGACGACCTGCCGATCCCGTACTACATACCGCCCATCTACAACCACGGAACGCACGTCGCGGGTATCCTCGGCGCCGACTGGCGCGAGGCTGACAAGGACAACTCACTGGGGTACGACCTCAAAGGGGTTTGTCCCGACATCAAGATCTTCGACCTGCGCGTGCTGGGCCCTAACGGGTCTGGCGACGAGTTTTCACTCATCGCCGCAATGCAGTTCGTCCGCCACCTCAATTCGCACACCGAGTCGATGGCGATCCATGGCGTCAACCTCAGCATTAGCATCAAGCACAACGTGAAGAACTACGCGTGTGGCTGCACGCCAGTCTGCGAGGAGAGCGAACGACTGGTAAACGCGGGGCTGGTTGTAGTCGCTGCCGCCGGCAACGACGGCTACCTCCACTACCTAACGCGGGGCAACAAAGACCTCGAAGGCTACAGCAGCATCAGCATCACCGACCCGGGCAACACCGAAGCCGTGATCACCGTCGGTTCGACACACCGCGAGAAGGCGCACGCCTACGGTATCAGCTTTTTCTCGAGCCGCGGACCGACCGGCGACGGGCGCGCGAAACCAGACCTCGTAGCTCCCGGCGAGAAGATCGTCAGCCTTGTGCCTGGCGGCAATCACGACACGATGGACGGCACCAGCATGGCAGCACCGCACGTCAGCGGCGCTGCGGCGCTGCTCCTGGCCCGCTACCCGGAGTTGATCGGCAGACCCACGCGCGTCAAAGAGATCCTTTGTGCCACGGCAACCGACCTCGGCCGCGAGCGGTATTTTCAGGGCCGGGGCATGGTAGATATTCTGCGGGCAATGCAGTCCATCTGAAGATTGCGCCCATGAAGGAGACTGGAAAAATGATCTTCACACTCGAAGCACTGGAAGCGAAGCACGGGGACGCGCTCGTCCTTTACCACGGCAAGAATGACGCAGACCGGAGCGTCGTCATTATCGATGGCGGACCCTACAAGGTCTACCGAGAAAGCCTGCGCAAGCGCCTGGAGTCGCTTAGGTCAGCCGGGAAAGACCTGCACATCCCACTCATGATGGTGAGCCACCTGGATGAGGACCACATCCAGGGTCTCGTGGACTTGACCGCCGAACTCGTCCGCATGCTCAACCCGAAACACCTCCCGCCTGATATCACGGACCTACCCGTCCACAAACGGCCCAAGCTGCCCTACCGCATCGAGTCGCTCTGGTACAACGGCTTCGACAGAATCCTCGACAACAAAGAAGAGGAGCTCAAGAATTTAGCCGCGTCGGTGGCAACACAACCAGACGGCGGGGACGACAGCGTGCGGCCGCTCTCACTATCCGTCGCCGCCAGCGTGGGGCAGGGTCTCAAGCTGAAGGCGAATATCGATCAACTCGGCATCAGCATCAACGACGGCCAGCAACTGATCCTCGCGCCGGCGACGGGCGTCCTGGCCTACGCCTTCGACCCTGCCGATAAAAGCTTTTACGAACTAGGCCCGGGTGATAAACCGGAGGGCGGCGCGCTCAAACTAACCGTGCTGGCGCCGACCCGCGACCAACTGATAAATCTTCACAACCGTTGGGATAAAGATCTGAAGGAGATCATCGCGAAGGAGAATAAGAAGAAGCTGGAAGCCGAAGGGGCGAACTACGAAGACGACTCGCCCTTTAACCTTTCGAGCATCGTCGTGCTGGCTGAAGCCGGTGGCAAGTCCATGCTCCTTACCGGCGACGCGCGCGGTGACTACATCATGAAGTCGGCACAACAGGCCGGGCTCCTGGAAGACGGAGTCCTCCGCGTTGACCTTCTCAAGCTGCCCCACCATGGCAGCAACTACAATGTCGAGCAGGATTTCTTCGAGATGTTTGTCGCCGACCACTACGTGGTTTCGGGCGACGGCAACTATGAAAATCCCTCGTTGGAAACCTTCGAGTACCTTTTCGCGGCGCGCGGCAACGACAATCGGCCATTCACGATTTACCTCACTAACAAGACGGGCACGCCCGGTAAGAATAAAGTCCACATGGACGCACTCGTGGCCGCGCTGAAAAAAGCGGCGGCGGACGACCCGAGGGTAACGATAGTTTACCGGCAGCCCGACGAGCCTTCGGTCGTGGTAAACCTCGGAACCGAGGTTGACCTCCCCGCAGTGGAGTAACGTCCGGGCGCTTTGCGGCACGTCTGACGTTCAACGACGGATCAGCGCGGGGATCAAGCTGCTGCTGGTCTCTCCTACAGACTCGGGCGGCGCTCTCAACTACCCACCGGCCGCGGTGCACTTTTTTATCGCTCGATCTAAACCTGAAAGCATTTCTCCGGTCTAATATGTTTATTCAGAAGTCGTTCTGAACGAAGGAGGAGAAATGAACGTTAGAAAATTAGTCATTCTATTAATCACAGTCGCACTCGGAGCACTATCTGCCCGAGCCCAGGAAGGTGGCTCCGTAACCTTTACAGATCATTCAAATCAGAGTGTCACCATCAGCCGCTTTGGCACCGTGCTCAAACTGAAAAACAGCAACGGCAAGGAGATTGTGCCGAACAACATTTATCGTGTATGTCCTTGTGGCGAAAAGGGACCGTGCATAGAGTCAGCCGTCATGCCGGGGAAGGAAACCAAATCGCAGTTTGAAGTTATGTTTCCTAAGGAAGGGGCAACACTCAAGAAAGGTGAGACTCTGGTCGTCGCAGCAACGTTTCGCGAGGGCGAGCTTACGGTGAAGCGGCGTCTCAGTTGGGAGGCGGGCTCCGGCGCACTCACAATTGATGAATTCATTTCCTCATCAAAATCGATCTGTGTTACCACCTTTGAACAGAAACCGGAGATCGCAGTGGTGCGGCTGGAGGCGAAGATGTGTCCCAGACCACCGGGCGACCCTAGTTTTTGGATCTGTCCGCCCTTTAACGAAATAAGTCCAGAAGCTATGCAGATGGTGACTTCCAGCACCGTTCATTATTTCGCGAAGTAACTGTAACATCACGTCCCAACCTAACGATGCGCTGTGAGCCGCGCAGCAAATGCGGCTCACGGCTTTCTCTTTAGAAGGACCATGACGAGCGTGGCAACCTCCCGTCCAAAGATCTTTCAGTGTTCATTGATCTCTATGCTACTGCTCTTCAACGGCCACTTATCGGCCCGTGCGCAGCAACCGCCGACTTCATCGCGTAGTGCGGATCGTTATCTCAACATCTTGAGTGCGCTAGGTAAGAAAGAATACGCACGTGCAGTTGCTGAGAGCGAATCGCTAATTGTTGACGATCCCGCCTTTCCTCTCGCTTACGAAAAACTCGTCAATGCCGCCCAACGCGGAGGCAATCTCGACCAGGCGCGAGGCTTTTTTGCATCACAACTTCAGCCGGCAACAAACAACCCGCGCGGCTATTTCGGCATGGGTTTGATTCACAGCCAGCACGGCGACCTCGCTGCGGCAATCGAGCAGTACCGGCTGTGCTTGCAAATGGTCCCGGACTTCGTGCCGGCATATATCGCTTTAGTGAACGCATCGCGCGCTCTTGATCGGCTTCCGGAAGTTGAGGCCTTTATACAGTCACTGCCGCGGACTGCTTCTTCACGTTACGGGTTGAGCTATCTGCGTTACATGCAGCGGCGCTATGACGAGGCACTTGAATTGAGCAAGCAGGCGCTGCTCATG
>JBKPPU010000007.1:0-86868 GCA_046733695.1 Acidobacteriota bacterium | reverse complement strand
TCTTGAGGGCGTCGTTGTAGAACTTGGCCCAGTCTGGAGGAGGAACAGCTGGAGTGATTGTCAACATTCGATCGATGTAGACGTCGTCAGGCCTCAACGCTAGCGACATGTAATCCGCGTTAAAAAACTTCCTCACAAGTGGACCAGTTTCGACTCCTTTCACGCGTTATTCGATTGAGGCAGCAATTGAGCTTGCCGATATTTTTACAGTGCCTGAAGGAGAGCACCATGAAACACTTTCGCAGAGCAATCGCGCTATCTGGTCTACTGTTACTTTTGACGTTCTCGTCAGCTTTGGGACAATCTGACCGGCAAACTATCATACATATACCCTTTAATTTTACCGTCGGTGAGAAAGCGTTCACGGCTGGCAAGTACGTCATCGAGCAAAACAGGAAAGACTCAGATTTGGTGTGGGTGATCAGGCGCAAGGACAATGTCGGCAAGGCTCTGATTTTGACCAGACCGGTTCGTGCAAACGAGACCGTTGAAGAAACCCGACTGGTCTTCCACAGGTACGACGATCTTTATTTTCTGGCTGAGTTCTGGACTCCGGGCAGCAACACCGGACGCGAGATTCAAGTCTCCAATCGTGAGAAGGCGTTGGAGAAGACTTTAGCTGAAAAGCGCCAGGATCATGTGTTGATTGATCGTGGCAGGTAATTCAAACGGGGGCGCACACACTGAAAGCATGAGGCCCTGACGAAAGTCAGGGCCTTGCTTTTTGTCACAAACTCGACTAGGAAGTCATCGGCCTGCTGTTAAATTCAGACGCTCGAGGAGTTGCCGGTGACACTTGATAAAGTTTCACGCCGCCAGTTTATGAAAGCTGGCGGCATTGGTTTGCTTGGAGCATTCGCCGCTCGTACTGCCTGGTCCACACAGAACGGTCAGTCTACTCTCTATGTTGGTACGTACACTTCGGGAAAGAGTGAAGGTATTTATGGCTACCACATGGACAGTACTGGCGCGCTGACACGTTTCACTTCCCTGATGTCAGTCAACCCATCGTTCCTCACGATCGATCGCAGCAAGCGTTTTCTCTACGCGGTGAACGAAGTCAGCGACTTTCTGGGTAAGCCGAGCGGTGCTGTTAGTGCGTTCAAGATTGATCCAGTGAGCGGCAATCTTCGCTTGCTCAACGAACAAGCTACGCAGGGCGCTGATCCGTGTCATCTCAGTGTCGATAGCAGAAAGCAAACCTTACTGGTCGCAAATTATACTGGCGGGAATGTCAGCGTGTTTCCACTTCGATCGGACGGAACTCTCGGCATAGTCGCCGAAGTGAAACAACACGAAGGCTCAGGTCCCAAAGAACAACAAAAGGGACCACATGCACATTGCGTCATCTTCGATCGCTCGGAACGATACGCGTTCGCTTCGGACCTCGGGATCGATAAAGTGATGATCTATAGAGTCGATCGCGCCACGGGAAAACTGACTTCAGCGAAACAACCATTCGCCGAACTCAAACCCGGCGCAGGCCCACGCCATCTGTCGTTTCATCCGTCGGGCAAATACTTATACGTCATCAGTGAGCTCGATTCGACGATGAGCGCCTTCGCATACAACGAACGAGAAGGAACGCTCACAATGATCGACACTGTTTCAACGTTGCCGAGCGACTTCAGTGGAACGAGTTTTTGTGCTGATGTACACGTGTCTCCCTCGGGTAACTTTCTGTACGGCTCGAATCGAGGCCACAACAGCATCGTGGTATTTGCAATCGATCAACGCACCGGCAAACTCACGCTCGTCGAGCACGTCTCGACCGAAGGCAATTGGCCGCGCAATTTCACGATTGATCCAACGGGCGCGTTCCTGTTGGTCGCCAATCAGCGCTCGGACAATGTCGTCGTCTTCTCCATCGATCCAGGCACAGGGCGACTGAAACCGACTGGCGTGAACGAAGCTATTCCATCACCAGTCTGCTTGAAGTTTCTGTAGCCTGCCTGGCAATTCTTTTTTGTGCTTTTGTGCCTTTTCGTGGCTGGTTTTTGCTAAAATGTGGCCGTTCCTGAATCCTTCCTGAGGACAGCTAGATAGATGAGGAAATCCGTACTCGCCCTGTGCGCAGTCAGTCTTTCACTGTGTTTCGCACTGCAACCCGTAGTCGCCATTAACGCCCAGACAAGTGCCGACCTGCTCGATAGCGACGAGTTCTTTCAGCGCGCCAGCCGCACCTCTCCTGAGAAGAACAACACTCAGAAGATCGAGGATCTGCTCAAGCGCATGACGCTCGAGGAGAAAGTCGGCCAAATGACTCAACTGGCGCTCGCCATGGTGATAACGGGACGCGATCAGGACGCCAAAATCGATCCTGCCAAACTCGAAAAAGCGATCGTCAAGTACGGTGTCGGTTCGATTCTGAATGTGTCCGACCAGGCTCTGACCGTAGACAAGTGGCACGAACTCATCGGCCAAATCCAGACCGCAGCGACGAAGAAGACGCGACTCGGCATTCCGATGATCTACGGCATCGACTCCATTCATGGCGCTAATTACGTTCGCGGCGCCACACTCTTCCCGCAAGAGATCGGAATGGCTGCGACGTTCAATCCGGAGTTGATGAAGCGCGCCGCAGAGATCGCTGCGATCGAAACGCGCGCCGCCGCGATTCCGTGGAGTTTTTCTCCCGTTCTCGATCTCGGCCGCAATCCGCTGTGGCCACGCTTCTGGGAAACGTTTGGAGAAGATCCATATCTCGCGAAGGTGATGGGCGTCGCGTTTGTGCGTGGTCTGGAAGGATCGGACGTGTCTGCGGATACGCAGGTCGCTTCCAGCTTGAAGCATTACATGGGCTACAGCTTTCCGCTCACTGGAAGAGATCGCACGCCGGCGTGGATTCCTGAGAATTACCTGCGTGAATATTTTCTCCCCACTTTCGACGCGGCAGTGAAAGCGGGCGCGCGCACGATCATGGTCAACTCCGGTGAGATCAACGGCGTTCCCGGGCACATCAATCATCACATCCTGACCGACATCCTGCGTACCGAACTCGGATTCAAAGGCTTCGTCGTTTCAGACTGGGAAGACATCAAGAAACTAGTCACGACGTGGCGTATCGCTGCGGATGAAAAAGAGGCCACGCGACTCGCAGTGCTGGCAGGCATCGATATGAGCATGGTGCCGAATGATTACAGTTTCGCCGATCATCTGATCGCGCTCGTTAAGGAAGGCGCAGTTCCGCAGTCGAGAATCGATGAAGCAGTGCGTCGCATACTGCGCGTCAAGTTTGAGTTGGGACTGTTTGAAAAGCCGATGCCCGACGCATCGCTGAAAGCAAAGTTTGGTCTGCCCGAATATCGCGAAGCCAGCCTGGCCGCGGCGCGTGAGTCGATCACGTTGCTGAAGAACAGTAACAACGTTCTGCCGCTCTCGAAGAACACGAAAGTTCTCGTCACTGGTCCGACTTCCGATTCCCTTGTCTCGATGAACAACGGCTGGACGTGGGTTTGGCAAGGATCGGAAGAATCTCTGTATCCGACAGATCGACCAACGATCCGAAAGGCGATCGAAGCGAAGGTTGGCGCGTCAAATGTGACCTTTGTTCAGGGCACGAAGATCACGAGGGGTCCTGGTCCATCCAACGGTACGCCGACAGACCGCGAGCAGGAAGTCGACATCGCGGCCGCAGTGAGCGCCGCACAGAACGTCGACGTCGTCGTGCTCGCCCTCGGTGAAGGTTCGTATTGCGAAACCCCGGGCAACATTACCGACCTGACGATCGGCGAACCGCAGATCAAACTTGCTGAGGCAATCAAAGCGACCGGTAAACCGGTGGTGATGGTCCTCGTTGAAGGCCGGCCCCGAATCATCAATCGCATAGCAGATAGCGCTAGCGCGATCCTGATGGCATACAACCCGAGCGATGAGGGAGGACGGGCGATTGCCGATATCCTGTTTGGCGATGTGAATCCCAGCGGGAGGCTTCCGTTCACGTACCCGCGCACTCCGAACGGTCTGATCAACTACGATCACAAACCCTTCGAAACCGAGAACACTGCGTTTGGCAACATGGCTTTCAACCCGCAGTTCCAATTTGGTGAAGGACTGAGCTACACGACATTCGCTTACAGCGATCTGCGTCTCGGCAAGCAAACGATCTCTGCCAACGAAGAACTGCCGGTGAGCGTGACTGTCAAAAACACGGGCAATCGCACCGGCAAAGAAGCAGTCCTCGTCTACGTAAGCGATCTCGTCGCTTCGATATCACCACCAGGAAAACGGTTGCGACGCTTCGCAAAGATCAGTCTCGATCCGGGCCAGAGCAAAACACTGACGTTCAAGCTGCGCCGTGAAGATCTCTCGTTCATCAACGCCGGTAACAAGCCAGTTGCTGAACCAGGCGAGTTCGAGGTTCGAATTGGAAGTCTGGTGCAGAAGTTCACACTAAAATAGTTTGACAGGATTACAAGATGAACAGGATTAACGAGATTCAATCTTTGTAATCCTGTACATCTTACAAATCCTGTCTAAAAAACAACCTATGAAAACCAACTGCCTCGTATTTTTAGTAATCTTAACTTGTGCCATCGTCGTATCCGCACAAGAACAACCAACACCGGAACGGAAACTCAACCTGATGCCTGTACCGGCATCGGTGAAGCTTCAGAACGAACGGCTCGCTGTCGACGCTAACTTCAAAGTCGCAACACGCGGCCACTCGGATGCTCGTCTGCAAGCCGCCATCTGGCGCTTCATCAAGCGTCTGGAGGGACGCACCGTCCTGACGTTGTCACCGACTCTCGCAGCCGACGATCAAATGACGCCGTTGATCGTCAACTGCCAGGGTCCCGGAAAAAACATTCCCTCCGTCAGCGAAGACGAGAGTTATCGCATCGACATCACGCGAAGACAGGCAATGCTGAGCGCTCCGACAGTCGTCGGCGCACTCCGCGGACTGGAGACCATGCTGCAACTGCTCGACGCCGATCGCAACGGATACTTTTTCCCCGGCGTTCAGATCGACGATCGCCCGCGCTTTCTATGGCGGGGGTTAATGATCGACTCCGCGCGTCACTTCCAGACGATGGACGTGCTCAAGCGCAACCTCGATGCGATGGCGGCAGTGAAGTTGAATGTATTGCACTGGCACCTCAGCGAGGATCAGGGCTTTCGTGTCGAGAGCAAGAAGTTTCCAAAGCTGCATCAACTCGGATCTGACGGAAACTACTACACGCAGGAACAGGTGAAAGAGATCATCGCCTACGCGCGCGATCGCGGCATCCGCGTATATCCTGAGTTTGACATTCCCGGACACAGCACGAGCTGGCTCGTCGGTTATCCCGAGCTTGGTAGTGCGCCTGGTCCATACACGATTGAGCGGCGGCCGGGCATCTTCGAGCCGGCGCTCGATCCGACGCGCGAGGAAGTCTACAAGTTTCTCGAAACGTTCCTCGGCGAGATGGCCGCACTCTTTCCCGATGACTATCTGCACATCGGCGGCGACGAAAACGAAGGTAAGCAATGGGATCGCAATCCCGCGATCCAGGCTTACATGAAGCAAAAGGGGATCAAAGACAACCACGCGCTCCAGGCGTACTTCAACACACGTCTGCTGAAGATTCTTCAGAAGCATAATAAGAAGATGATCGGCTGGGACGAGATTCTGCAGCCTGAGTTGCCGAAAGACGTCGTGATCCACTCGTGGCGCGGGACCGCGGCACTCGCCGACGCCGCGCGCAAAGGTTACGACGGCATTCTCTCGAATGGGTACTACATCGATCTGATTCAACCTGCTTCACAGCACTACGTTCCCGATCCACTGCCGGCAGACAGCACGCTCACGCCCGAAGAAGCTAAGCACGTCTTAGGCGGTGAAGCGACGATGTGGGCCGAATGGGTAACTCCGGAAACGATCGACTCGCGCATCTGGCCGCGTACTGCAGCGATTGCGGAGAGGCTTTGGTCGCCGAGAACCACGACCGACGTTGAAGATATGTATCGCCGGCTCGCGGTAGTCAGTCTGCAGTTGGAAGAGCTAGGGCTCACTCACCGAAAAAACCAGGAGATGATGTTGCGACGGCTCGTGCGCAACGATGATATTGGACCACTACGCACGCTCGTCTCGGTTATCGAGCCGGTGAAAGAATATCGGCGTTATCAGATGCGTCCGCAGACTATGCTCAGCCCGTTGACGGGCGTGATTGATGCAACGCCTCCCGACAGCGAAACGGCGCGCAGGTTTATGTTTATGGTGAGAGAGTTTCTTAATGATGGTCCACGGTATCAACTCTATCGTCCGGAGTTGAGCCAGATGCTTGGAGACTGGCAAACTGCCGGAGCCGCGCTTGGACCAACGATCGATCGCTCACCGGCACTGAGGGAAATCAAACCGCTCGCGCATTCTCTCTCCCAACTCGGTGAGACGGGAATGGAGGCTGTCACTTATCTAAAGCTTGGAATGCCCCCGCCGAGGGAATGGCGCGAGACGAGTCTCGCGAAAGTCGATGAGGCTGCGAAACCGGTCGCCGCGCTTGAATTTGTGGTGATTGGCGGAGTGAAGCAGTTGGTTAATGCGGCCGCCGATATCAAGCGATAGTTTTAGACAGGATGAACAGGATTATTCAGAATTACAGGATGAATCTTGTAAATCTTGATTACATCTTGTAAATCTTGTCAAAAAAATGAGACTGCAATTCGGACTCTCATTGCTTTTGATCGTCATCGCGTCTTACGTGGGCGATGACAAGTGCCTCTCATGTCACGAGAAACAGCGGACGTACCTCACCACCGCACACCACTTGACCTCACAACCTGCCACGGCAACATCGATCGCGGGCAGCTTCGCCGCCGGCAAGAACATCCTCCGCACGCAACGTGAGCTGCTTTACCGGATGGAAGTCAGGAACGATGGCTTCTTCCAAACCGGTGTACTCGGAACGCCGCCTGACACAATCTCCATATCCGAACGCTTCGATCTTGTCATCGGCTCAGGACGGAAAGGGCAAACTTATCTCTATTGGAATAAGGACGATCAGCTTTTCCAGTTGCCCGTCTCTTACTGGACCGAAGTCGCGAGCTGGGTGAATAGTCCGGGCTACGGTGACAGGACTCTGGACTTCGGCAGACCGGTCCCACCACGCTGTCTGGAATGTCACGCGTCGTACTTCGAAGCGGTCAACGATGCCGGCATCGCGAACCGTTATCGCCGAACAGGCTTTGTGCTCGGCGTCTCGTGCGAGCGATGCCATGGACCAGGTGAACGACACGCGGAGTTGAATGCGCCGGGTGCTCCGGAGCCGGTCGATCAAGCGATCGTGAATCCGGCGAAGCTGCCGCGTGACCGGCAACTCGCGCTGTGCTCGTTGTGTCACGGCGGGGTCGGCGTTGCAAAAGCAAAGGCCTTTTCTTTTACGGCCGGTGACGCGCTGGAAGATTTCCTAAAACTCGAGATTCCGAAAGAGAGTGAGCCACTCGACGTTCACGGCAACCAGATAGCGCTGCTCGAAAGAAGCAAGTGCTTCAAGTCGTCAGCGATGACCTGCTCGACGTGTCACGACACGCATCAGCGACAACGTGACTCGGGACAGTTTTCAGACAAGTGTTTGGCGTGTCACAAAGTTGAAAGCTGTGGATTGTTTCCGAAACGCGGGCGCGCGATTGCCGGCAAGTGCGTTGACTGTCATCTGCCCAATCAAACCTCAAACGTAATCTTCTCGACTCACGACGGCGCGCGAATCCTGCCGAAGGTGAGGAACCACTGGATCAAAGTATATCGATAGAACCCATCCACAGATTACACAGATTTATCTCTGCGTAATCTGCGGATGGATTTGGCAGCTGCTTTTTCCAGATTGCGCTTCACGCAGAACTTGGTGATCCTGCCGATTAGGCCAACGGGAATTGGTTTATCCAGCGGCAACTGCAGGGTTCCTTTTGACGTTTTGTACTTCGTCAGCTCGTCCTTAAATTCCTCAATCGGTCGCGAGCCTGGATAGAGTCCGATGTGGTGGTTGTAACCGGCGAAATGGATCATGTTTCCATGCAGCTTGAACGTCGGCATCCCATAACTAATTGCCTCGGTCGCATCGGGCGCGGCCTTCCTGATCGCCGCTCTCACTTTCTCCAATAGGGGCTGCACGTCACGCGGAAACTCGGCAATGTATTCGTCGATTGTAGTTGTCAGTTTCTGTCTACTCTTCATCTCACCTCGGGACTGGCTCATTCGGTTTGGCAATACGAATCCAGTGATCGGTAAACGACGCGTGCATTCCCGTTAGTTCTACTTTCGGCATGTGACAGCTCGCGCATTTCTTGGTGCTCACCGGACATGCTGCGGCACTGCGGCGCTCAGTCTTCGTCTCTTTCGTCGTCGTTAAGTGACAAGCCAGACACTTGCCGTCGTAATACGAATCGTCTTTCTGCAACTTATCATGCGGGTTGTGACACGCCAGACAACTCACGCGCGGATCGTTTGTATTGTGCCCGCGACTATTGAAGATGCGATACGGTTGAAAGCGAATGTTGTTTATGCCTGACTGGCCCGGCAACAGCATCGCCGCTTCGAAACTCGTGTGACACGTACCGCAGAAAGACTGCGACAGCTCGAAACCGCCGAGACCACCGGGATTGAAGATCTGCGGCTCTTCGAGTTTCTTTTTTTTCATCGCCACGAGGTGCTTCTCTCCTGGCCCATGACACGCTTCGCACTCGATACCGGGTCGGAGTCGATCGAGTTTCAACTCCAGACCATTGACAGCGCCGGTCGTGTGACAACCGAAACACTGTTGCGGCTCTTCTCCTACGATCGCGCGGCCAAGTGCATCATCGAGCGACGCCGGCACGTTTGTGCGATGGCCGATCGTGAAGTCGAGCGCGCGCAATTTCTCGAAATAACTGACGCGAGTTTCGTAAAGAACGTCGTTGCGGCGGAAAAGATAAGTCTGACCGATGTGACCCTGGCCGAAGCAATACAGAATCGGAGTTGCAATCGTGTTCTTGCCGTCAGAAACAGAGTAGGTGAGATCTTTACCCTGACGTGATATCTCGTAGGTGTAGTTTCCGTTCTTAAAAGTGAGACGACCACGCGCGGTCAGAATCCTGCAATCGGGAGCGACTTCCAGCGCCTGGGCCATCGGTGTGGTTAACTGTACCGATTCACGCGGGTGACAATCGACACATGCTTTGTTTCCTACAAAGCGAATGCCTCGCGTGTCTGAATTCGGGCGCCATTCGGAGAAGAAGGTGTCTGATTGCGCAGCCACACATCCGCAAATTACGCAGATGACACAGATTATTTTTAGCGTGAGGTTCATTTTAAGCCGGAGCCTTCGACCACTTTTACATATTTATTGAGAGGGGGATTTGTGAGTTTGTCGACCTTGCCGCTGGGCCAACGTATCTCGATCGAATCGATCTTTGTCGCACTGCCAACGCCGAGAATCTCGCGCGGATCGTGCGACGAAAGATAACTGCCGCCGCTATTCTTCAGACGATTGCGCTTCAACGTGCCTGCCTGCCACGTGATCACCGCGCCGACAGCCGCGGGATTGCTCTTCGTTGCGACTAGCTGCAAACCGATCCAATTGTTGCGATTGCCGCCCTGGTTGCGCAGGAGGAGTGGTGGCTCGCCGTTGTTTGAGGTGAGCACGTCGTCGTCACCATCGTTGTCGAAATCACCGATGGCCATGCCTCGACCGGAAAACATTTTGCTGAAGACCGCTCCCGATTTTGCGCTCACGTCTTTGAATGCACGTCCGGTGTTTTCAAACATCAGCAAAGGCTCTTTGTGTCTGACGCGCGGCACACGCGATTCGATCATGTCGTCGGGATGACCGTTAACGAGAAACAGATCGGGGTCGCCGTCGTTGTCGTAATCAAAAAACTTCAGCCCCCAGCCGCTGAGCAGTTGAGTCGAGGGAGCGATCTCACCGGGCTGGTCCGTAAAGATCAATTCCTTTTCGTTGTGATAAAGACTGAAGAATTCCTGATCGATGTTGGCGACAAAGAGATCCTGCCAACCGTCGCCGTCGTAATCCGCCGCGTCGACTCCCATACCGGAGCGCGGTCTGCCGGCTTCTCCGTACGCAACTCCCGCTGAAAGACCAATCTCTTCAAACTTTCCGCCGCCCTTGTTGAGGAACAGGAAGTTCGGCATCGTGTCGTTCGCAACGAAGAGATCCATGAGCCCATCGTTGTTAACGTCAGTTGCTACGGCGCCAAACGATTTACCCGGCGAGCCGGCAATGCCTGACTCGCGGCTCACATCCTGAAACGTGCCGTCGCCGTTGTTATGAAAGAGACGCGAAGGTTGCGGTTTGAAGAGACGCGGGACGCAGTAATAGCGGCGCTGCAGGGTCGGGTCAGTGCAAAGCGGGTTCTGTGATTTATCGTAGAAGACGAAGCTCGAAACGAAGAGATCGAGTTTGGCGTCGTTGTCGTAATCGAACCAGGTCGCACACGTGGACCAACCGGGTGCGGAAACGCCGGCTTTGCCGGTCACGTCCGTGAAAGTGCCGTCGCCGTTGTTGCGATAGAGAATATTTGAACCGTAGTTCGTGACGTAGAGATCGATGTTGCCATCGCCATCAAAATCAGCCGCGGCCACACCCATCCCAAACTTCCCGCCCGCGACGCCGGCTTTATCGGTAACGTCCGTGAAGGTTCCGTCGTGATTGTTGTGATACAGCGCGTTTTTTAGTGGCTTTGGAGGAGTGAAGAAATCTGATGGACCACTATTGACGAAGTAGATATCCATCCAACCGTCGTTGTCGTAATCAAGAAACGCGCAACCTGCGCCGACTGTCTCGGGCAATTGTCGATCGGGAGAGTGAGCGTTGTCGTGAACCCAGTTTATTTTGCTTGTCGCTGCGGGGACTTCTTCAAAAGTGACAGGGGCCCGCTGAAACAATAAGAGCGCCAGGGGCAATAGATAGATTAGGACACGGATTAACACAGATTGATTACGGATTTGGTTTAGGAGGCAGCACGACAACGCCACTGCCGGAGCCGGCGCCTTTGGCTTTTAATTTTTCGATGATCTGCATTTCCTGCTGGGCGCGTTCTGGTTCTTTGATGCGGGCGTACAGCAGGGCGAGATTGTAGTGCGCCGACGGCTCCTCGGGATCGAGTTTCACGGCCGTTTCCAATTCCTGTCGTGCGCGCGGGTAGTTTTTGAGCCGCATGTAACTCGAGCCAAGAGCGATGCGCGCGTGTGCGTAATCGGGCAGTTTCTGCACTGCCTTTTCAAACAGCACGATTGCGCGGGCGTCGTCGTTTTGCTCCTGCGCCACAAGGCCGAGGTAGTAGAAGACTTCGGGTATCGCCACGCCAGGCCGCGCACTCTTCTCGAGCCACAAGCGAGCTTCCGCGTATTTCTTCTGGTTGAGAAGCACGTAACCCAGGTGCAATTGAGCTTGCGGATTGTTTGGCTGCATCGCGAGCAAACGGCGGAAGAGTTTTTCAGCTTCGAAGAGATCGCCTTTTCTGAGCACCGCGATACCCAGCCCCAGCAGATATGACGAGTCTTTGGGTTTCAGCTCTACGGCGCGTTCGAGTGCTGCTTTTGCTTCGTCGAACATGTTCACTCGCATCGCTTCGAGCCCAAACTTGTAGAGAAACTCCGGCGACTTAGAATCGGTCGAGAGAGTCGCAACGCGATTCAAGTAAATCGCCGCTTCTCTCATTTCTCCCTTCATTCGCGAGATTTGCGCCAGGCCAAACAATGCGCCGGCGTTGTCGAGACGTCCGCTGAGCGCAGGCAGATAGTTTTCTTCTGCTTTTTGCAGATCGTTTTTCTCGAGATAAATGTCGCCCAACATTACCAGCGCTTCCGCGTTCTCAGGTTCGAGAGCCAAAACTTCCTGGAGTTGTGGGGTCGCTTTGTCGGGCGCGCGCTTGAGCAAATAGAGATAGGCCAGATTCATGCGCGGGCCAGTGAAGTTTTTATCATTGCGGGCCGCGCGCACGAAAAGCGACTCGGCTTCGACGAGACGGTTTTGTTTGGCACGCACTGTTCCGAGGAAATTGAGTGCTACGGGGAGGTCTGGTTCGACGCGCAGAACTGCCGCGAGTTCCTTTTCTGCTTCTGCGAGACGGTTGTCTCGAATGAGCGTGGCCACTTGCTCAAATATTTGGACGACATTCGATTTCTGCCCACGAGCAGTTGCCACAAAAAGGCACAAAATGCACAAAATGCACAAAAGGACAGCTTGCGCTTTTTGCTGGTTACCTTGTGAATTCCTTTTCATCAATCTTGCCTTGACCTTCTTTGATGGTCAGAATTCTGTTTACGGCGGCGCCGGAGATTTTATCAACAACGCCGCTGGGCCAACGCACCTGAATTGAATCAATTTTTGTGCGCTTCTCGAGGCCGAAGTGCAATCGCAGATCACTCTGCGAAATGTAACTGTCGCCGCTTCGCATTTCGTCAACCTGTGATAAATCGCCGGAGATAACCGTCACGCGGGCGCCGATGCCACTCCGATTACTCTTCACGCCAACCAGCTTGATTAAGACCGAGTTGTTGGTGTTGCCGCCGTCGTTGCGTAACAGTTGTGGTGGTCCATCGAGATCTGCAATCAGGAGATCGACGTCGCCGTCGTTATCGATGTCGCCGAAAGCCACGCCGCGACTGACGCGATTCTCGGTCAGGACCGTACCAAACTCCGCGGAAATTTCAGTAAACGTCGAATCGCGATTATTTCTGTGTAACAAACGCGGCTGACGATAACCCGGTAGTTGGGGATAGACGTGACCGTTCGCAACAAACAAATCGACCCAGCCATCGTTATCGAAATCAAAAAACTTCACGCCCCAGCCGACATACGGGAGACTCACGGCTGCCACCTTCGCCGCATAAGAAAGATCGGTAAAGGAGTTCTTCCCGTCGTTGTGGTAAAGCGTATTGTATTCGTCGCCGAAGTTTGTGATGAAGATGTCGAGCTTGCCGTCGTGATCGTAGTCACCGGCTGTCACACCCATGCTTCCCTGCTCGCTGCCGTTCTCATTCACCGCGTCGCCGGCGCTGAATCCAATCTCTTCAAAGACGCCGTTGCCTTTGTTTCGGTAATGAAAATTCGGCGTTGAATCGTTGGCGACAAAAATATCGGTGAACCCGTCGTCGTCGAAATCGCCGGTGAGAATGCCGAGGCCGTAATATCCGTTCTCATCCGAGACGCCTGCCTGCTTCGAAACATTCGTGAACGTGCCGTCGCCGTTATTTCGAAAGAGCGAGTCGCCCGCACCTTTCAAGCCTCTTGGACCACACTGCACCGGAATCGATTTGTACGTGCAGGTCTTTCCCTGGCCAAATTCGGGCAGGTTGTTGATGTCAAAATCGACGTAGTTTGTGACGAACAGATCCAGATCGCCGTCGTTATCGTAATCGACGAACGACGCACCTGTGGTCCAACGCGGATCGTTGACTCCCGCTTTCGCAGTCACGTCGGTGAAAGTGCCGTTGCCGTTGTTCTTCAGGAGATGATCCGGTCCGAGACAACTGACGAAAAGATCTTCGAAGCCGTCGTTATTGTAATCTCCAACGGCCACGCCCATTCCCCAGCCGATATCGCTCACCCCCGCCTTTTCACCAACCTCGGTGAATTTTCCATTGCCGTCGTTGCGATAGAGCTCGCTTTTTGTTTTTCCTTTCGTCTTGACGAGATCGACTGTCAAAGAGTTGACGAGATAAAGATCGAGATCGCCGTCGTTGTCGTAGTCAAACATCGCCACGCCGCCGCTCATCGATTCGACGATGTACTTTTTCTCCGGAGAGGCGACGTGTTTGAAAGTGATGCCTGCCTGAGCAGTGATATCGGTGAAACCGATGTTTGACGCCGTGGTCTTTTTAGTTTGGGCAGGAAAGAATGAGAAAAGCGCCACGAGCCATCCACAGATTACGGCGATTATCTGTTTACTCATTCGCGGTGCGCGCCTTCTCTTTTAATTCCTTCGACTTTTCAAGTTGCGCCTCACCGTCAACTTTGCGACCCGCGGCAATGTACGCGCGGCCGAGCTGGTAATGAACGTGAGCCTGATCGGGTTTTAAACGCGCAGCACTTTCGAGATTCTCGATGCTGCCTTTCACGTCACCTTTTTGCAGTAGTGCTTTACCCAGCTCGTAACGAGCATCTGCAAAATCGGGTTGCTCGCGAACGATCTCCCGCATCATCGCGATACCGCGATCCGTCTCCTGTTGGGCCAGGACCACGAACGCGAGATGATAGCGCGTTTGAAAGTCATTCGGATTTACAGACAGCTCCTGTTGAAACTCGCGCGCCGCCTCCGGAAATTTTCCCGCCTTGAGATGAATCAAACCCATGTAGAAGTGGGCCAGTCGCACTTTATCGTCGAGCCCCAGTGCGTTCTGCAACTCCTCGAGAGCTTTGTCGACTTCGCCACGTTCGTATTGAGCCTGGCTGAACAGAATATGAAGCTGGGGAGTGTTCTCACCCACCGCCACCATCTGCTGAATGACACGGTTTGCATCCTCGATCTTACCGTCCTTCAGCAGTGAAAGCGCGAGCGGATAGTACAATGCTGCATCTTGAGACTTCACCGCAGTGACTTCGGTCAACAACGTCGCTGCCTTTCCGTACTCGTTCATCATGAAGTAGCTGAGGCCCAACAACTGTTTGATACCGACGTTTGCGGGATCTAATTTGAGCTCCTTTTCGAGCGCCGGAATCGCCTCTTTATACTGTTCGGATTTGTAGCTCGCGAGACCCAGGTTGAAATTGAGACCTTCCTGATTCGGGTTCCATTTTGCGGCGAGGGCAAACTGTGTCGCGGCTTCCTTGAAATCCTGACGCTCGGCACGCAGCAAACCGATGCTGTTGTAACCAGCCGCAACTACTTTCGTGTAATACGTCTCTTCGTTTTTGAGTTTCTCTGCAGTTGCCGGGTCGAGCTCGACTGGATCCGCGACCACGCCTTCGGCTTTGACCAATTCCGTGTTGCTGTTTTGATCGGGCAAGCTACTTCCATTCAGGAAAGCGCCAACCTTCTTCTCGTCGAGCTTGAAACCTTTCGACTTCAGGTCGGCAGATATCTGCAACTCCTTCTGACCTTCTTCTGTGCGGCCGACTTTCAATAACGACTGGCCGAGCCGGTAGTGTGCGGTAGTCACCTGGTAGTCGTTGTGTGCGAGCGACGGATTGAGCACGATAGTTTTCTGAAGCACTTCGATTGCTTCTTTGTGTTTGCCGGCGCCCTGGTATGCCTGGCCCAGGTGAAAATAGGGATCGGGATTGTTGGGCTGTCTGCTGGTCGCCTTCTCGAGCAGCCCGATCGCCGGCTCAAACTTACGGTCCATGATGTAGAGAATGCCGAGATAGAAGTTGGCGAAGTATTCGTCGGGATTCGCAGCCAGCTCGATCTTGAACTCCTCCATCGCGTCGGGAATTCTGGCGGCGCCGTCCTTATATAAGTATGTCAGACCGAGATAGTAGTGAACCCGCGGAAACTTCGAATCGAGCGCGATTGCTTTTTTGAACTCATCGATCGATTCAGGAAGGAAGCCGGTTTCGCGGTAGGCGCGGCCAATGAGTACACGCAGCGCCGGACGATTGCCCAGACGACCGGCCATGCGCTCGTACAGTTGTCGCGCTTGTGCGACGTCTTTACGTTTCAGAAAATTGAGTCCGAGCGTGTACTCGGCATCGTAATCGGCGGGCGTCAATTTCAGGGTCTGCTCGAGCTCGCGACCAGCCTTTTCAAACTCACCCATCATGAACCACGTTTTGCCGAGCATGTGGTGCGCAGCAGGATTCCGTGGCTCTGCCGCAATGACGCGCTGTAGTGGCTCGATCCCTTTCTGATATTGCCCGAGGTGAAAGTAAGCAATCGACTGATCAATCAATACGTCGTTTGCACTCGGACGAATTGCATTGGCCGACTCAAACGCTTCGATCGATGCCTGGTATTTACCCAGGGCCGAGTAGATCTTTCCGAGTCGCTCATACGACTCACCGAGAATGGCTTTGAATTCCGCTTCCGCGGCGGCGTAGTTTCCGGCCCGATGAGCTGCATTCGCCGCTTCGTAGTGTTTACGAAACAGATCGCCCTGCGATTGAAAAAGGAAGAGAAATGACAGGAGAGAAATGGAGGCCAACCGCAGGTACATCTTTAACGCCGACTCCCAAAAATTATCCACAGATTACACAGATGAAATTATCTGTGTAATCTGTGGATTTGACCCTGGGGAGTATATCAGAAGTTAAATTTGAACCCGAGTTGAATCTCACGCGGTGTCGTTATCGTATTGAGCTGACCAAACGTGGAGTTTCGGATGTCGGTATCGAATCCGACAAAGTTCGGGTGATTGAAGACGTTGAAGAATTCGGCACGGAACTGGAATCTGTACCGTTCCTTGAATCTGAAGTTCTTCGACAGGGAGAAGTCGATGTTTGTGATCGGCTTCCCACGCACCGCACCTTTACCCAACGTGCCGAGTTGACCTGGCGCCGGTCGCGCAAATGCGGCCGGGTTCAGGTGGAAGGTGTTGTCGCTTGTATGCAGGTAAAGCGGCGCCCCGGTGTAATTCGGACGCTGCCCAACTGCACTGGCAACACCAAGTGTGTTGGCGCCCGTGATCAACTCGATCGGAGTCGAACCAAAGTACGACGCGATCGTATTCAACTGCCAATCACCGAGAACGTATTCAGCCGCTTTGCCCCACTGCTTGAATAGCGGCAGTTGGTAGACCATGTTAGCGACAAACGTATGCCTGCGATCGAGATCAGCATCACCCTTATCGCTGGCGAAGTTAAACGGATCGCTGGTTGTGTTTGTGAACGATGTTAACGACACATCGGAGATCGTGTGTGACCATGTATATCCGGCTTGGAATTGCAGCCCCTTGCTAAAGCGGCGATTGAGCCACAACTGCATCGAGTGATAACTGGAGTTACCGTCCGACTCGTCAGTCTGGATGTTGCCCACGCCACGCAACACACGATTGTCTGCTATCAGTCGACCACCAAGGTCACTGAAGGCCGGGTTGCTGGTTACGCCAAGTGCGGCACGCGAGATCTGCAACCGCGCGTCACGATTACTGCCATCGCATGCCGGGCCTCTGCAAATCTGGTTGGGCGGGATGTCATTACGATTCACATTCCGGCGCCAGATGTGCAGACCGTGGTTACCGATGTATGAAACGTCGAGAACCGTGTCGTTCGTCAGTTGATGCGAAATCGTCAGGTTCCACTGGTAGCTCTCAGGTGGTCTGAAGTTCAAGTCAACCGCATTGAAGCCGGCATTTGGATCGACACCGGCAATGTTGTTCTTCAGTCCCGGATTGATCGTATCGAGACTGCGACAGGTCGGGCAGTTGGCGAGTGTCGTACCGGAGCCGTTCCATCCCGAACCGGCGCTGACTGTCGTGGTCCATGGCGGATTGGCCGTCATACGAAGAAGATCTTCAATCACCTGCGAACGGCTCATGTAACGGCCGAAACCGATTCTGACCGATGTCTTACCGCTGCCGAAGACATCCCAGGCAATACCGACGCGCGGTTGCCAACCAGCCTTGTAGGTGTTAACGAGAGACCGCGGCAACCCCATTTGCTGGCCTTCTTCCGAAGTAACCAGACCGCTGTTGAAGTCAGTTCCGTTGTAGAGTGCCGGGAAGAAATTTGAAATGCGATTGTCCTTCTCCCATGCCGGCGGAAATGTCGAGTAGCGAATTCCCATCGTCAACGATACGCGTGGATGCACCTTCCAGGTGTCGTTTGCGTAGAACTCGGTATCACGCCAACGTCCCTCTGCGATTTCCGTAGACGCGATTTCAGTGTAGTTAAGAAGAACTGTGTCCTTGAGCAGCAGGTCGGCAATGCAGTTACCAGTCTGTTCGCCGCAACCCTGAATGGTGAGCTGTTGGTTTCCACCGCCAGCGCCATTACCCGGTTCATCCTTGAAGTTGTGGCTGAACAGGCCGCCGAATTTCCACTCGTGTGAACCCTTAACCAGAGAGAAATCGTCCTTCCAGATGTAGAGGTCTTCACGATTGGCCCAGGGTGCCTGGTGCCAGATATTTGAGTATCCACCCGCGCCCCAGAACAACGACGGCACCGTGCCGCCAATCGTTCCATCCCCACCGTGCGGGAAGACCGTCGGAATCTTCGAAGCGATCTCATCCTGCAGCGCCTGAGTTTCAGGCGAGGTGGTAATGATGATGTCGTTACCCGCGATCGAGAACTGGAATTCGTTAACAGCCTTTGACGTAATGGTATTTGTCAATTTAACGACAAAGCTGTGGCTCGGCTGGTTCCAATCAGACGCCAGGGTTGGATATGCAGAGTCGCCCCAGAAGTTTCCGGTAGCGCCGAGGTGCGTCCACTTCTCATTGATGTAACGGACCATCAAATTGGTCTTGTCATTGATGGTGATATCACCGCGAATTGAATCCTGTCGCGTATCGATCGGCTGCAGCGCTGACGAGACGAAATCACCGACACCGGGTCCGGTTGGATCCGGAAATAGTTTGACGAAAGCCAATCCTGCCGGGCTAAGTTGGGCTGTGGGAATCCTATTCCCCGGGAAAGGATCGCAAACCGTGATGGTGGCTGGTGGCGCATTAGGATTCGGCACTTCATGGCAACTACCGGGAATGTGCGGCAGGGCGCCTGTCAAAGCGCCGCTGAAATTGCCTGTCTTCTCGGCGGCTGTCGGCACCTTCGCATTAAACACCTGGCCACGGCGTTCACGTCGCCACTCTTCCGACCAGAAGAAGAACGCTCTGTTCTTGATAACTGGACCACTGAAGTTACCGCCGAAGTTGTTGTATTCCAACTGCGGCTTCGGTTGCCCGCTGCGATTCAAAAAGAGATTGTTCGCATTGAGTGCGTCGTTTCTAAAAAACTCAAATCCGGAACCATGAAATTCGTTGCCGCCACCTTTGGTAATCAGGTTGACTACGGCGCCTTGCGCTTGTCCAAACTCGGCACTGAAACTGTTTCGCTCAACACGGAATTCCTGAATCGAGTCAACCGACGGAAACACCAGCAACGTGCGGTTTGAACCGACGTCCATGTTGTTCACACCGTCCACGGTCCAGAGGTTCGTGTTTGACTGGTTACCGTTGACAGCCATGTCAACACCGGCATTCAGTCCCGTTCCGCGAGTTGCAAATGCGCCTCCCGCGCCTGCCTGCGTCACCGGAGAAACTCCGGGAACCATCAACGCGAGCTGTGCATAGTTGCGACCGTTCAGCGGCAACTCGGTTACCTGCTTCTCGTTGATGAGACTGCTCACTTCACCACTGCGCAGTTCGACGGGCGCCGCTTCGCTGGTGACCGTAACAGTTTCCGTTACTGCGCCGACCTGCAGATCGAGATTCACGGTTTTGTTTTCATTGACGTGAAGATCGACGCCTGTTGTGACGCTCTTCTTGAAACCGGTAGGAGACGTGCTGATTGAGTAGATACCAGCGGGCAAGCTGGTTGCGGTATAGAAACCGTCTTCAGTTGCGGTGACCGTACGAGCGACGGTTCCCGTCTTCTCTTCCGTGATCGTCACCTCTGCTTTTGGTACGGCCGCACCCTGTGGGTCTCTCACAGTTCCTGTGATAGTTCCCGTGGTGGCTGATTGTCCATGCACGCCAACCAGCAGACCGGCACACAGCAGCAGCAAAGAAGCCTGCATCCAAGACCTAAGCGACATACAACACCTCCTCGGCATTTCCGCTACGGAATCACGAACTTTTCAGTTGCCCGATACCCTTGTGAGTAAATCTTTATTTAAGTCTGTTACTTGAGTGCACTTTGTTGCAGTGGTTATCAAAAGCATTTAATACCAAACCAATTTCTTGTCAAGAACTTTTTGTTTTTGGTAGGAGGTGATTGGGCAAATAGCCCGTTTTATATAGAGCTTTGTTCAATAGCCGGGCAAAAGCCGGGAGGAGCTTTGTTCGGGCACTAGACAAAAGGTCGGTGACTTAGGTCACTGAAGCGGAGGCGAACTTGCTCGCCAGGACGAGACTCAGAGCGCCCATCAGGGTGGGCTCGGGACCGAGGGTTGAGGCGATGATTCTGGTGGAAGGCAGACCACGACAAATCGTCGTTTCGACACTCCTGCGAATGTCAGTCTCGATGACGGGCCACGCACGGACGATGGGACCGCCGACAATGACAGCCTGAGGGGCCAGGCCGCGAATGAGGTTTGCGATGCCGATGCCGAGATAATTCGCAGTTTCTTTCAGCGCCGTGCGAGCAGCGCCATCACTTCGCAGCGCCAGATCTATCAAGTGCCCGAAGTTTTTAGTGCCGGTACCGTTGCGACCGCCAGATAAATTTTTGAAACGAGCAAGCGCAGAGCGTTCTGAAGCAAACGCTTCCCAACACTCACGACTTCCCGAAGCACACTCAACCGGAGCACCCTGCCCGATCGTCATGTGCCCAAACTCGCCCGCGGAGCCGTTGTCGCCGCGATAAACCTGGCCATCGAAAACTATACCGGTGCCCACGCCACCTTCGACCAAAACCAGAATGAAATCTCGCACTTCGCGAATTTCCGGACGGCCAAACCACAACTCAGCCTGCGCGGCAGCATTCGCGTCGTTGTCCATCGTCACGGGCAATCCCACGGCCTCGCTCAGATCTCGAGCAAGCGGAATGTCGCGCCAGTTGAAAGTCGGAATGAATAACTCCGTGCCGTCGGGATCGACGAGTCCGGGCAAGCTGACTCCGATGCCTTCGATTGTGCCTTTGTTTCTTCGAATTAATCTTTGCGCGCGATCGATGATGGCCTGCGTGGTCTTCGTGGCATCCGGATCGGTTTCGAATTCTTCCTGATCCAAAACTCGACCAGCCAGATCGCTCGTCGCCACGATCGTGCGCGTTGTCCCGAGGTCGACTCCAATCGCCACCGCGTCTGCGGTGCGCAGCGAAAGTAGAATCGGCGGGCGACCTCCGGTTGACTCTCCACTGAGCTCCTCGATCAAACCTTCTACGCGTAATTCCTCGACAATCAAGGAGACAGTTGAACGCTGGAGCGCGGTTTCGTGAGCGATTTCGGCGCGAGAGATTGGCCCTCTTTCGCGAACATAGTTCAGGACAATCTGGCGATTGATATTGCGGATCGTATTTGAACGAGCCACATTCGCTTTCTTTAAATCGATTCGTCGCATCACGAAGCCGCCAGCATCATTCGCCGGGAAGGAGATGGTAGTCGATCAAGAAGATCAGGCTAGAATTCAACCAGGGAAATCGATAAGAATAATTAGTACATAGCTAACGATCCGTCAACACCTTTTGTAGCACATGCGAATTATCTACGTGTTTCTGCGCATAGATCGGGAGTATACTGCCAACACACAAAAGCGGGAGGTCTGATATGAATGGTCGGCATACTGCGAGTCATTCACTGTTAATTACACTCACCCTCCTACTCTTCGCGATCCCCGTGTTTTCCCAGAGTGCGCCTCCGGTCGATAGAACCAACACAGAACGCAGGCGTCAGCAGGACGAGAGCCGCCGCGAGTACCAGCTTCGGAACTTCGGCACACAACCCGAAGCACCGAATGATCGCCGCCAGATCGAAGCTTTGATGGCGCAGACGGACGAAGATTTCAAACGCATCTTAACGCTCCATAACGAAATCGTTCGCGCAATCTCCTCGAAAAATGCCGTTGATTATCACTTTGTTTCGGAGGCGACCGCGGAGATCAAGAAGCGTGCGAGCCGCGTTCAAACGACGCTTGTGCTGGGTTTGAAGGCTGAAGATGAGCCAGTGAAAGTAACGATGGAGCCGGAGTTCAAGGATTCGCTGATCAAGCTCTGTAAGGAGATCCGTGCCTTCATCACGAATCCGATGATCGAGAATCCGAACACCGTCGACGCGCAGAGCTTAATGCGTGCGAAACACGATCTCGAGAGTTTTATTCAGCTCAGCGGGTTGATCAAGAAAGACGCGGATCGGCTCGGCAAGGAAAAGCAATAGTTTGGCCGCGGATTTACGCGGATGAACGCGGATCTGATTATTGCGTTGGTGAGGGAGATGGCGCCGGTGGCATGTGGACGAAGACGATTGGCTCCTGCGTCGCGACGCCCTTTCCTTCCAGCACGACAACTGATTGATTGGGTTTGATGTTCGGGATGGTTTCTTTCTGACCGCCTGGCCAATTGATCTCAATAGTCAACGTTGTTCCCTCTTCCGGTTTACCCAAGCCAAAAGTCAGAGGCAATTCAGACTGCGAACAGTAACTCGAACCGGTTCGCACCATGCCGAAGATCGTCTTGCCTTTCGATGTTTTCACGACGACCTTCGCCCCGATGCCGTCGCGGTTGGCCTTCGATCCTACCGTCTTCACCCGCAGCAAATCGTTCTGATTCGCATTGTCATTGCGCAGCAGACGCGCGGGGCCGTTGTTTGTCGTAAGCAGAAGATCCAGATCGCCGTCATTGTCGAAATCGCCGTAAGCTGCTCCGCGTCCGACGATCGCTCGATTCATCGCTTTCCCTAGTTTTGCTGTTACTTCTTCAAACTTTTTCTTGCCGCGATTGCGGAAGAGGTGTGGCGGCTGTGCATATTTAACCGTCGGCTGGACCACGCTAATGTCGTCAGAAACGTGTCCATTCGCGGCGAAGACGTCCAGCATACCGTCGAGATCGTAATCGAAGAAGAAGCATGCAAACGTCAGCGACTGTGCAGACACTTTTCCAATTCCGGAAGCCGGCGCTTCATCCGTGAACAATCCGGAGCCATCGTTGTGGTAAAGCGCGATGCTCTCGTTCGTGAAATTACCGATCACGACGCTCTGCTTACCCGAACCATCGTAGTCAGCGGCATCAACACCCATTCCCGCGCGCGCTGTGCCTGATTCGCTGAAAGCGACGCCGGCGATCACGGCATTGTCCGTGAAAGTGCCGTTGTGATTGTTACGGTAGAGTTTGTTTGGTTCGGTGTCGTTAGCGACGAAGAGATCCATCCAGCCATCGTCGTCATAATCGAGCAGCGCAACTCCTAACGTCTTGCCTGCGGGGTCGTTGACGCCGGCTTTAGCGGTCACGTTTTCGAAGGTGCCGTTGCCGCGATTGTGGTACAGCGACGCGCTCTGGCCCTGGTATGTTTGAGGAGTGCAATACGATTTGTTTTTTGCGTCGAGAGTGCAGTACTTGTCGGTTTGCACTGTCCAGTCGACGTAGTTGCCGACAAACAAGTCGGGTTTGCCGTCGTTGTCATAGTCAAACCAGGCGGCACTGGTAGAGAAACCGGGATCGCCGACACCAGCGCGCGCCGTCACATCAGCAAACTTTCCCCCACCGAGATTACGGAAAAGTCGATTTGGGCCAACGCAGGTGATGTAGATATCGTCGTTGCCGTCGTTGTCGTAATCAGCGACGGCGACACCGATGCCGTACATCTCGACACCGAGACCTGCCTGTTGCGTTACGTCTGTAAACGTGCCGTCTTTGTTGTTGTGATAGAGCGCGGGAAATGATTTGCGCTTCTTGTTCTCGGGCCAGTCCATCGAGTTGACGAGGAGGATGTCCTGCCAGCCGTCATTGTCGTAATCGAGAAATGCGCCACCCGAGCCGATTGTTTCCGGGAGATACTTCTTTCCGAACGCGCCGCTGTTGTGTTTGAAACGAATGCCAGCCTCGGCCGTGACGTCAGTGAATTCGATTGGACCCGATGGGCGGGGCGGCGTCGGACTCGGAGACGTCGAAGCTGCTGCGGCCTGTTCAGCGGGCGCGTTTGCAGATGGGGTGTTCGCTGCCGGCTGCTTGCACGACGTGAGCAACACTCCCAAACACACTAAGAGACAACAAGAAAGATAACGAGGGGTCATATGAAATATTGGACGTATACGACTTATCGGCCCTATGTACTGACTGTACCCAAGTGGGGTTGTGATTGGCGCGACTCCAACCAGATCTCAATCAACATCGCTGTTGGTCCGACGAGAAACAATGCGTAAAGCGGCGCGTGCACGACCTGATTCAGGCGTAACAACATCTCTACGAACGCCACGACAAAGACGACCACGCACTGCCACTTCTTCGACTTCACTGTCGTCTTCGGATCCGTGATCATAAAGAACACGAAGAGCTGGTACATCGGTCCGGTAATCGGCGCGACTTCCGCAAACCACGGATCACCGGTGATCCAACTACGCAGGAACGCAAACGCAAAAAACGAAGCGACGTAAGTGACGCTGATGTGAATTCGCTTGGCGCGATAGATGATGACCGAACCAAGGATCCAGATGACCAGCAACGGCCATTTATAATTTCCCCACTGCACGCTCAACGCCGCAACCGTCTCGGGCGCGAGAAACAGCAACACGCAAATTCCGAAGTTGGATGGGTTCCAAAGGTGGCGGCCTTTCACACGCAACACATACTTCGACATGATCGAAAGCACGCTGCACAACGCGTACGGCCAAAACGCCGGCGAGCGCAGGAGTATGCCAACGCTGATGCCGGAAATGTATGCACTTGCGAGATTGAGCCACTTGCCGAAGAAGATTCGCCCCAGCACGAGCTCCGTTACGAGTGCACAAACGATGGCCAGCGCTGTTCTCTCGTAACTCTCGAGAATCCCGTAGAACAGATGGCCGGTGATCAGAATGAGAGTAATGAACAGTGGAGGAATGTAGCGATTGTTGAGACCGATCCAGCTTCCTCTGCTGACTGGAACGTCAAGAGTCGCTGCACGTACGGGTTGAATTGTCGACTCACTCATACCGATCTAAACCATCCACAGATTACGCAGATTCTTTGACCCTATAAACCTGTCCGCTAGTTGGTTTTTGAAGTGTCTCGATCTTCCCGGACGGCCAATGAATCTCGGCCTTCTCGATCTGCGGGTTCTTGCCGACGCCAAAGTGTAAGCGGCGCTGGCTCTGCGAACAAAAGCCGTTGCCTCCTGAAACCTGCTGCACCTGCTGATGACCGTCCCAAAACAAACGAACCTCAGCCCCGATCGCACTGCGATTACTCGTCGCGCCCTCGAGCTCGAAGTCGATCCACTTGTTCTCGGGGGTCACGTTGTTCTTATAAATCAGCAACGGTCCTCTCTGATTCGCAACCACAACATCGAGCACGCCGCGATTCCACAAATCTACCATCACCACCGAACGTCCATCAAAAACATCGCTCGCTCCGACTGCCTGCGCCACGTTAACAAACTTGCCGGTCCCATCGTTGAGCCAAACTTTTTTCTGTTGATAACCAGACAAGCTGCGACCATCCATCGCCGGCCAATGCGCAGCGTCGGAGATGATCGTCGAGTTACCACCTGCGATTTTCGAGAAGTCGTACCAGTAGTTCTGATTTCGATCCGCGGAGACGTATCCATTGACGAGATAAAGATCGAGCGTACCGTCGTTGTTGATATCGCCAAACTGCGCTCCAAAACTCCAGCCTCCGATTTCCACGTCCATCGCGCGCGCGAGGTTGTCGTATTTGATTGCGTCGCCCGTTGTGCCGTCGCGCGGCATCCAGAGATTGTTCCCCTGAATCAGCACACCCTCTTCAGAGATGTTTGACACGTAGATCGCATATCGGCCCTGATTCAAAACATCACCAACGGACGCGTTCATGCCGCTCTTCGGCGAAAAGCCAACTCCGGTCTGATTACCTACTTCGCGAAATTGCCCGCCGTCGTTGAAGTAAAGCTCAGAGATTCCGTAATCGTTGGCGATGAAGAGATCCTGCTGCCCTGAGCCACGCAGGTCTGCGACGGTTGCCGCCAGGGCCCAGCGTCGTGTGTCGATGCCTGCCTTCTGACTGATCTCTTCGAACGCTCCGTCGCCGAGGTTGTGGAAGAGATACTTGCGACCTCCGTTCTTCGCGTACTCAAAACTCTCCGGCATCATCTTCGTATTTTTCAAGTGCCAGAGATCGACGTCTTCTGAGTAATAGCCACCAAGAAAAAGATCTAATCGGCCATCACGATCGTAGTCGAACCAGATCGCAGTGTTAGCGTTGACCCATGCAGGCAATCCGGCTTTCTCGGTGACTCTAGAAAACTTCTGTCCACCATCATTGTGAAAGAGCTCGGGCTTGCCCCACTTGTAAAGAAACAGATCTTCGTAACCGTCATTGTCGTAGTCGCCCCAAACCGAACCCATCGAAACGCCGGTTCCCGCCTGGTTCAAATCTGCAAGGCCAACCTCTGCTGCGACATCCGTAAACGATCCGTCGTGGTTGTTTTTGAAGAGTGCGTTTTTACTTCCCTCGCCGCTGTTCGTCACGTAGAGATCCGCCCAGCCATCGCGATTGAAATCGACGACGGACACAGCGGCGCCCATCGAAGCCACTTGCGGCATGATGTGATCCAGCCGGTGGTCCAACGTCGGCGCCTGGTGTGTGAACTTGACTCCCGAAGCTTTCGCTACTTCCTCGAGATGAAACCCGTAGCGGTCCAAGGCTGCTTTTTCACCAATAGTGGCATTGGCTTGCGCACGGCGAGCGGCCAGTTTTTTCATGACCAGGGGCACCGCGAGTAAGCCCACGAACACAACAATGAGGACAATCCTCGCCAGCTTCCGACCACTCATTTCTTGTGCGACGACCTCAATGCATTCTCAAATACAACAGGGGTTATGTACCGCGTGTGGTAATTCTGCCAGTCTTCAGGATACTTGCGATAAACCCATTCATCCTCAAGCCGCGTGGGCGGAGTCGTGTACTGGTTCTTAGCGTGATAGGGCAAAGGCAAGACTGTTTTCGAGAAAGTAGAATTGTAATCGCCGTCCTTGATCCAACCGTCGCCAATTATCACGTAATCGCGCACCCAACCGGCAGGTGGAGCAGACTGTTCTGCAAACCGGAACGACATTTCGTCGCCGGCATTCATGATGACATAGCGATCGTCCGCCCGCAGCAACAACTCGCGAACATCGCCGAACCGCGTATAGTATCCGATTAGATCCCGCCAGATCTGCTTTGAGCCTGAAAGACGATTATAATCTGGGATTTCGGGCGACGAATCATTCCTTTGGTTGATGACAGAATAGCCACGATGGTGTAGGTCGGCTACGTCGGGATTCAGCCTCGTGGTCTTGAGTTCGGCATTGGGAATACCGACCGCCCACTCCAGTGAATCCCAATAAACCTCCAGATTAGTGCGCAAGCGCAGCCGGCGCGGAATTCCCGATTTAAAGACGTTTGTCAGATCAAACAGACAGATTTTCTTGCGTCCCGCAGGAAAACCCATGTTTGGCCGGACGACTTCCCAGCCGCCACGACCGTCCGGAATCTCCAGACTCAGTGGTTTTGCCTGCTCTAGTTGTCCCTGGCTGATTGCTACATTGATTGACGAGTCAGTGGGATGCATCCAGCCATTGGCTATCAACCAGAGTGGACCCGTCGCTGGCGCGTCATCGCCAAGATCGACTTCCACATAGTGATCTCTTCCCACACCCTGGTAGTTACCTTTTTCAAACGTATCCAGATAATTTCCATCGAGCGTGCTGACAAGGCCCGTTACGTCCTTTCTTTTATCATCCACCGCGCGAGCAATCTTGTGAGGAGTCGAGACGGTGGTGACTTCCAGCTTCGCGGCCGGGATCACGAAACGTTCGTCAACAAAGATGTCGGTTCCCTGGCGGTGATCGACCACCATCAGACTGAGATGATCGTAGTAGTAGGTCTCCCAGAGTTCGGCCGTGATTCTTATATCGTAATAGCCGTCGTGCGGAACGAGTTGATCCCGACTGACCTTGTACCATTCTTCAGTCGCCTCGACGCGCGCGGTTCCGAGTGTGTTGATACGCAGACCGATTGCAGAACTCCAGGGCACCGCATCCTTGACGAACTCCATCTGCTTGCCGTTGTAAGCAAACAGAAACGGGCACGAGCCTTTGAGACGTTGCTCGGTCACGATCTCCTGATCGGCTTTGATCTCGAAGTCGGCGCGGACACTTCCGTTGGGCCACGTAACGCGAATCACATCCGTAGTGGCTTGGTCACCCAGACCGAAGTGCAATAGTGGACTCGAGATTGGCTGCTTTTGGACCAACAGGCCTGACCGGATCTCCATCTCGCCCCCGATACCAAATGAGTTGATCCGCTGATCGCCAACCGCTTTGGCGGCGCGCGGGCGCACGATCTGCCAGTGATAATTCTTTGTGGCCTGGTTGATTTCCTGAAGCGGCCGGAAATCTTTTGAGAGGCCGAGAAGATCGAGACGGCCGTCGTTATTGACGTCGGCAATGTCAAATACTCGATCGTCAGAGAGCGCACCCGGCAACGGATCGAACTTGCCGTTGCCGTCGTTCAGCCAGACGCCGTTACAGTTTGATGTGCAAGCGACATTACTATCGACCTGCAACGCTGACATCACAATTAGATCGAGTCCGCCGTTGTTATCGAGATCCGCAATCTTGAGATTGACCGGATCTCTGTGTACGAACGGGCTTCCAGGCAGGTCGGGAATCTTCGCGATCTGTGCCCGCACCCAATCTGTCCGATCTTTGTCGGAGTAACGAAGCACGGATCCGTTCTCGTCAACAACCAGAAGATCGAAGACGCCATCGTTATCGACGTCCATCACATTGATTGCTAACGCGCGATCGTCGGTGTTCAGAATCGACCGTTCGGTGAATTGTCCCTGTCGTTCGTTGCTAAAGACGTGCAGCGCTGAAGAGTGATCGATTACAGCCGCGTCGGGATCTCCGTCAGCATCGAGATCGGCCCACGCGAAACCCTGGATTGCTGAAACGTTTCCGAAGGGTTGAATCTCGGTAAAGGTACCGTCGCCGTTGTTTCGTAAAACAGTCGTCGGACCTTCAACTGCGCCGAGGACAATGTCCAGATCGCCGTCGGCTTCGATGTCTGCGCTCCACGCTTTTTGGTATGCACGATCGAGAGTGGCCGGCGGCAACTTTGTTTCACTTGTGACATCGGTAAAAGCAGACGGGCTGTCCTGGCGGAAGAACCGGACGCCGCTTTCACCAGCCAGCACGAGATCTGTTTTGAAGTCGTAATTGAAATCAACCGGCAGGATGCTATCGCTGCTGGGTGGTTTCGACTTCGCGGGAAATGGCAGTTTTGCACCGCTCGCCAAACGCACTTCGCGAGTGCCTGCTGTCGCAATTACCGGGGCGCCTTCTCCGCTCAACGAAATCGCACCGGTCCACGACGACAGTCCTGAGTCGAGTGCTGCCACCGGTTCCGGTTTAAACTTGAGAGTAGTGTCAGCCGGCGCGGTCGTGAAGACAGGCGATTCCAACTTTAGAAAATGTGTGAATGGGATCGCTTCTTCACCCGGCGGTGGCTTAATCGCCGCAAGATCGCGCCGGTATTCAGGCACCCGAGCCAGGACGTTGCGCAGAAAACTCGTGCGTGTTGCAGCGGCAGCGTTATCGCCTGAGTTAGTGGCAGTTTCAAGGGCGGCCACCTGTTCGCGCACTTCCGCCGGCCAGGCTGACGAACGAAGACCAATTTTCGCAACGGTTGTTCTGAGTGTTGCGTTGTCACCACGTTTCGCGGCGATGCGACTCAGTTCGACGAGTGCGGCAAGGTTATCAGGCTTGGCAGTCAGGATGTCCTGGATTATTGACTGGAATTGTTTCGGGCTCTCTGGGTTTCCCTGCCGTTCAACCTCCTCGCCCAACTTGTAAAGCGCTATGAGATTGTGCCCGTCTAATTCGACTGACTTGCGTAATGCGGCGATTGCATCCTCCGTGTTGCCGCGACTGCTTTCGAGCAGTCCGAGCAGGTAGTAGATCTGGCTGTTCTTATCATCAAGATCCAGAGCTTTTCGAAGTCGCTCAGATGCGGCGTCGTAATTTCTCTGCCGCAGTGCGAGCAATCCCCAGTTGGCCCAGCCTGCCGGTTCCGCAGGGGCGAGTTGCGTGAACTGCGCGAGCTTCGCGTCGGCCTGTACGTCGTGACCGACTTCGAGCGCGGCGAGTCCGATGTAAAACGTTCGAACCAGTTCGTTATATTGCGGAGAAGATTTCGTTGGGAGAGTGCTGCCTGGGCGACAGCTGGTTATGAGAATACCGAGCAGGATCGCGGTTGCAAATAGGCTTCTTTTTGACATGATAAGCAGGGTTTCGCGCAAAGCCGCAAAGAGGCTAAGTGAATCGCATTGCTTAAACCTATTTGCACCCTTTGCGCCTTTGCGTGAAACTCCGCACAATGTAGCACAATGAGACTTTCAAAAACTTGCCTTCTGCTGGCGGCATTAGCAGTTTCACTTTTAATGGCACCGGCGGCTCATCTTCAAAACCAGCAATCAAAACCGACTGCGCGTGAAGACGCATATCGTGCAAATAATATTGGAGTCGCGCTGCTCGAACAGTTCAAACACAAGGAAGGCGCAGATGCTTTCCGTCGCGCGTTGCAACTCGATCCGGGACTGGTCACGGCACGCATAAACTTGGGCATCGCGCTCTTCAACGTGCCCGATTTGCCCGCCGCACAAAAAGAGTTACTAGCCGCGGTTGCAGCGGCGCCAACCGCACCACAGCCGCACTACCTCCTCGGTCTCGCCGCTAAAACACAAAACCGGACTGAAGAAGCGATCGCCGAGTTTCAAAAAGTATTGCAGATCGATCCGAACGACGTGGGTGCGAATGTAAACCTGGGCCAACTCTACGCGCAACAGCGAAAGTATCCGGAAGCGATCGCCGTGCTGCGGAAAGCCATTGCCGCCGAACCTTACAACGCTACCGGACTCTACAACCTCGGCACTTCGTTGATGCGCGCTGGTCAAAGAGAAGAAGGGACGAAGGTCATCGCGCAGTTTCAGGAGCTTCGTAATCGCGGCACCGGCACCACGTTGGGAGCAAACTATCTCGAACAAGGCCGCTATGCGGAAGCAATCGCTTCGACTGGTGCAGAGCCTGAGCTCGTTGATAAAGCAACGCCGGAAGTCGTCTTCAAGGATACGACTACCGAAGTTTTACCACCGAGTGAGCCGCCCGGCGCCACGGTCGAGGATCAGCCAAGCGGCGGCATAGTGCTCTTTGACTACGATGGAGATGGAGATCTCGATTTGCTCGAAGTAACAGGTTTGGAACAAGGGCTCCTGCGCAACGATAAAGGCACGTTCACAGACGTGACGAAACAAGCGGGCGCGCTTGCCAAACCGGGGTCAACGCGTAACGCCACCGCCATCGCAGGTGATTACGACAACGACACAAAACCCGATCTATTCGTTCTTCGCCCCGGCACAAGCTCGCTCTATCACAACGACGGCAACGGAAGTTTTTCAGATGTAACTGCCGCTGCAAAAATCCCCGCGTTCAACAAGCCGGTAACAACGGCAGCGTTTGTCGACCTCGATCACGACGGTGATCTCGATCTGGTGCTCGGCGGTGACGGAATTCTGTTACTACGAAACAACGGCGACGGCACGTTCAGCGATCAAACTGCGGCAGCAAAACTGGACGACAAAGTCTTCGCGCGCGCGATCGTTCCCACAGATTTCGATAACCGTCGCGATATCGATCTCCTCATTGTCTCAGATCAAAAAATCTCTCTCTGGCGCAACATGCGCGATGGAACGTTTCGCGACGTCGCAGCGGAAGTCGGCCTGGTCACGAGTGGCAAAGGTACAACGAACGTCGCGGCGGGTGATGTAAACAAAGACGGCTTCACTGATTTTTATTTTGGCTCGCCAAACGAGGGTTATCTCGCGCTCAGCAACGGCAAAGAGCGTTTTCAAGTCACGAAAATGGAGGGCGGCAGCAGCGCTTCACAGTTTCTTGACTACGACAACGACGGATTGCTCGATCTCGTCACGGTTGTTCCCGGCGGGCAACTCAGAATACTTCGTAACACTGGCGGCAGCTGGGAAAACGTCAGTTCAAAAGCGACAAAAACAATCAACGGTTCGGGTGTCGCGAACCTGCTGGCAACCGGCGACATCGACGGCGACGGCGATACGGATATCATCTTTGGAGCGCTCCCCGCCGTCTTTGGCAGATTGAAAGTAGCGCGCAACGACGGCGGCAACACGAATCATTCGTTGCATGTGAGTCTCGAAGGCAAGGTCAGTAACCGCAGCGGCGTCGGCTCGAAGATTGAAATACGCGCCGGCAGCCTCGCGCAGAAACTCGAAACGTATTCTGCCTCACCCGCTCCAGCTCCTGCAGATATTGTTTTTGGACTTGGCAAACGTTCAGCAGTCGATGCGGTGCGTGTGTTGTGGCCCGCCGGAATCGTGCAATCGGAAACAGAGGTGGCAATCAGTAAGACGCTTTCGCTGGTGGAGTTGGACCGCAAGCCTTCGTCGTGCCCTTATCTCTACACCTGGAACGGCGAACGGTTTGTGTTTGTCACCGATTTCATGGGTGGCGGTGAGATGGGCCACCTCGATGCGCCCGGAATTTTCAACATGCCGGATCCGACTGAGTACGTTCGTATTCCTCGCGATCTGTTACGCGAGCGTGATGGGCGTTACGAGTTGCGAGTGACGAATGAGCTCGAGGAAGCGCTGTTCGTCGATCGTCTCCAGCTAATCTCAGTAGCACATCCGGAGGGCGTCGAGGTTTATCCAAACGAAGGGCTCACTGAACCGCCGCAGCCTTTCAAGATCTACTCGACACGTGATGCTCATCCGCCTCTAACGGCAGTTGATGAACACCGCCACGACGTGCTTTCGCGAATCGCGCGTATAGATCGCGAGTATCCGGATGATTTCAAGCTGCAACCGATACGCGGTTACGCGGACAACCACGAGCTGACTTTGAAGCTCGATGCGGGCTCGCCCGCGCGAGTCAAGTTGTTGCTGACGGGTTGGACCGATTACGCGTGGTCCAGCGATAACCTTGCCGCATCGCAAAGTGGAAAGAGTCTCACACTGCCCGCGGTCCAGGTGAAAGACAAAGAGGGACAGTGGCGTACTGTTATTGAGAATGTTGGGATTCCAGTTGGCCGGCCGCAAACCGTGGTCGCGGATCTCACGGGTAAGTTCCTGACTGCGAATCGAGAGGTGCGGATCGTTACTAACATGCGCATCTACTGGGATCAGATCCTGGTTGACACTTCGTCTGGAAACTTTCCGATGCAGTTGACGCGACTCGATCCTTCGGTTGCGAATCTCCGCTGGCGCGGTTTCTCTCTCGAGCATTCACCTGATGGGCGACAGCCGTTAAGTTACGACTACAAGCAGGTTTCATTTACGTCGCCGTGGAAAGTGATGACTGGGAGATACACGCGCGAGGGCGACGTGCGTGAGCTAGTGCTCGAAGCCGATGACATGTTTGTGATCTCGAGACCCGGTGATGAGTTGTCGTTATCGTTCGCCGCAGAAAAGCTGCCACCGTTGCCGCGAGGATGGACGCGAACGTTCCTGCTTTATGCGGATGGTTTCAGCAAGGAAATGGATATTAATTCGGCGAGCCCCGATCAGGTTGGGCCACTGCCGTTCCATGGCATGAGCAAGTATCCGTACGCCTGGCCGGAGCGTTATCCGTTAACCGAGAGACGGAGACGCTATTTGGAAACTTACAATACTCGGATTGTTACGTCACAAGAGGACAGGATTGCAGGATTATCTACAGGATTTACAAGATAACTCTTGTTCATCCTGAAAAAATCCTGTCTATCCTGTTAAATGACTTCTATGCAAATCATCAGATACTCAGTCGCATGTTGTCAGACTGATCTCGCGAACCCGGTTGATCGACGCGGGATGCGTGCGAACACCGAACGAATTCTTTCCATGATCGATTCGGCGGTCGCGGGCGCCGCGCCGTTTCTGCCGGTACGTCTTGTCGTCTTTCCGGAGTTTGCGCACGCCGCGCCGGTCTTCGTAACCGCGGCGGAGCTCATCGATAAACTCGCGATTCCGATCCCGAACGAGCACACGGAACGGCTGCAACAAAAAGCGAAAGAACACGATATCTACATTCAGAGCGGCTCAATGCTTGAACTCGATCCGAAGTGGCCGGGTCACGTCTTTAACACAACGTGTCTGATTGGTCCTGAAGGCCTGCTCTACAAGTATCGCAAAGTGAATACGTGGATTCCTTACGAAGTTCACACGAGCCCACACGATCTTCCCGACTACGACGAGCCACTCTTTCCCGTCGCCGATACACCCATCGGCAAACTCGGTTGCGCGATCTGTTACGACTGGCTCTTTCCCGAAGCGATGAGGCAGTTGGCAGCTAATGGCGCGGAGGTTCTGATTCGAGTGTCGGCTTACATGGATCCGTGGGGCGCGACCGAGCCAATGGCGTGGTGGACGATCGTCAATCGTTGTCGAGCACTCGAGAACCTCGCTTACGTCGTAGCCGCAAATCAGGGCGCGAGTCTCAAACACTACCCGCCGTACTCATGGCCCGGTGGCAGTCAGGTGGTTGATTTTGACGGGCGCTTGCTTGCCGAAGCTTCGCCCGGACCAGGCGAACGAATCGTCGTGGCCCCGATCGATATTTCGGCGTTGCGTCACGAGCGCGAGACGCGTCGCGGCCATCACATGCTGGCCCACCTGCGCACGGAGGCTTATCCGGTCTATCAAAAACATCAGTACCCGCCGCCGAGTGAAGCTCCGCTCAGCTACGAGAACAACAACTCGCTGATCGATGAAGCAAAGCGCCAAATCCGCAATCAATCCGAGTAATCTGTGGGCTAAACTTTGAGGAAGATCTTTCGGTTGTAAAGAATCCACATCAACGCGAGACAGACGAGAACGAACGCGATCGCCATCGCGAGTGAGGCATTGATCGGCGATGCCCATGAAGCAAAGAGGTGAGTGAAGATCCATCCCCCAATCGGTTCTCCACCGACTTTGATCACACCCAACAACATCGCAATCACATCCGCTACGACATACAAAGCAATCGCATTTAGTCCAAAGACCTCGAACGGTTTGGCCCAACGCCGATAGCCCTTAATATCGATCAGCCAGTAACAAATTGATAAAAACTGTAACGCCAGTCCACCCGTAAAAAGCACGTACGAGCTGGTCCAGAGCGCCTTATTGATCACGAAGAAAGAGTTCCACGCCCAGCCCACTGCAACGCAGACTGCGCCAACAACAAACATCCCCGCCGCTTTTTCGTAACGCGTCTTTTCCGTTCGCAGCCACGTGCCGGTTAACACTCCGATCAGCGCCGTCGAGATCGCGGGAATCGTGCTTAGCAAACCCTCCGGATCGTAAACCTTCGCTTGTGTCCAGACGTGTTTGCCGAACACGACCCGATCGACATACGACGGCAGGCTTCCCTCCTTCGTGAGATCTCCCGCCGCAAAACCGGGCGCGGGAACAAGCTTCACGAGCAGCCAGTAAAAAATCAGCAGGCCAAGGGCGATCGCGATCTGAGTTCTGACTTTCGTATTGAGAAAGATGATCGACGCGAAGAAATAGCAGACGGCGAGTCGCTGCAGCACACCCGGAATACGATATTCAGCAAGACTGAAGTACGGGAGTCCATTCAGAAACAGTCCGATCGCGAGAATGATCAGCGTGCGTTTGATGATCTTTAAATAAAGATCGCGAGTGCTGCCGCCGCTTTCGAGTCGCTTAGCGAAAGCGAGCGGGATCGACACGCCGACGATAAACACGAAGAACGGAAACACGAGATCCGTCGGTGTCCAGCCACTCCAGCTTGCATGTTCGAGCGGCCAGTAGATGTGTTCCCACGTACCGGGATTGTTGACCAGGACCATTCCGGCAATCGTGATCCCGCGAAATACGTCGAGTGACACGAGCCGCTGCGATTCGATAGGGGAAGTGGTTGGCATCGGGCGCGAATTCTAGCACAACCGGTATTTAGCCACGGATTACACGGATCTTTTTAGGGATTATCCGTAAATGATCCGTTTTAATCCGTGGCCGATTTGATTGATAGCAACACAAGCCCATAATCACGTACACGCGCCAGCAACCCATGTAGCGCCGCCTGATCGGCAACCACGCCTGAAATCGTCGTCACGTTGTCTTGCCAGGCGATGTTCATGCCCTCGAACAACTCATTCCACCGCGAGTCCAGGTACCCCTTCACCTGAATCTCATAAAACGTCTTATCTAATTCCTTCTCTCTAATCATGACTCACAAACCTTAAGAAATATTTCTTGACTGCAAATACTGTCCCACCAGACCGGGCGACGTCTCCGACGAAATAAACGCGATCTGATTGTCAGGGCGCAGAAACACACAAAACTCATCTTCAGTCTCAAACAGCTCACTAATCTTCGCACTCAGAGGAACAACGTGACAGTCTGCGAGGTGTCCGTACCAACTTGAAAAGTCTTCGCAAAAGTCATCACCGTTGCCATGCGAAAACAACAGCATGTGAAACTTCGGCTCCTTGAGTCTGTCGAAGATGCTTTCTCCATCTACCAGGAAATACGGCAGGCGGTCTCCTGCCTGGACGTGTTCGTGTTCGTCGTCAGTGTGTTCACTCAGCGAAGCGTTGCGATAGTTAATTCCGATCTGCGAGATCAACGGAAACACACGCTTGCTAAACGTTTCGAGACTCGACACGAAACCCGCAACCGGTGGAAAGATCGTCGTACGAATAAAACTCATCAGCCAGTGTGATCCGGCGGCGAGCTCAAACATGCGATCCGTTGATTCGAGTAATCGCTGTGCGTTTGCGAGTCGCTCTTCGTTGTAAGTGTCGAGCAACTCTTCACGTGCCATACCTTTTACGACGAGCGCGAGTTTCCACGCGAGGTTGTAAGCATCTCCGATTCCGGTGTTCATGCCCTGCGCGCCCGCGGGACTATGAATGTGCGCCGAATCGCCGGCGAGAAAGCAGCGGCCTTCGGAAAATTTATTAACGCGTCGCGAGTGGACCTTGTAAAGCGAGAACCACCGCACGTCCGACATCTCGAGCTTGAGTTTTGCCTGCTCTTTGATCTCGCGTTCGATCTCCTCATAGACAACTTCACCCTGCTCTTCGTTCTTGCTTTCGGGAAACGTGCCGATGACGCGATAACGATTCTCTCCAGGCATCGGAAAGAAAGCGACGAACACTTCCTTGGCCAGACAAACGTGCAGCGCGTCATGCGGCATATCCCAATCGACGCGCGCATCGGCCACATAAAAGAGACGCTCGAATGTGCTGCCACCGAACGTGAGTCCTAAACCGTGTCTGACAGGGCTACTCGCACCATCGCACCCAACGAGAAACTTTCCTCTGATCGTTTCTGATTCACCTGATGGTGTTTTGATCTGCGCTGTTACCCCCGTTGCATCCTGAGAAAAATTCTCGAGCTCGGTGTTCCAACGCACGTCATGCCCATGACTGCGAACAAACTGGTAGAGCAGCTCCTCGTTTTTGCTTTGTTCCAGCATCAGCATGTATGGGTACTCGCTCAGATCTTTACCGAAGTTTCCGAGATTCATTTCGCCACGGACCTCGCCGCCTTCGACCAATCTCACGCGACTGGCAATCGTGCCGCGCTCGATCGCTGGTTGAGCTAGTCCGATCTGGTCGTAAATCTCGAGCGTTCGTGCCTGAACGCCGATCGCTTTCGAAAAACGCGTGACGGTGTCGTTCTTTTCCACCACTACGAAATCGATTCCGTGTCGAATGAACTGGCAGGCTAGCGAAAGCCCGGTTGGGCCGGCGCCGATGATGATGATGTCTGTATTGATGTTGTTCATGCGGCAAAGAATACGTGAGAAGTTACCGGTCGTCATGGCCCGAAAGATGTATTTTGAGCCGCGGATAACCCAGATGAACGCTGATCTAATTTGTATCTTTTGGGATATGTAACTACACCCGCATGTCCTCTATCTTCACGCCGCGTTGAGAGAAACCAACAGGAGGAACAGCAATGATCAAAATTCAATTCAATGTTTGGACACTAATCAGTATCGCAATTGTGCTGTGGGCCGGCAGCGTGGCGTACAGCCAGCAGGACGCGATGAAGCAAAACGCAGTCGCACTGCATCAGTACACGTGGAAATCACAAACGCAGATTCGAAAGGAGGGCGACGTAAAAGCCACGAAGCTTTACTCGAGCCGCTACGCCGCAGACGGGACGGTGGTGCAGCTTCTGCTCCGCGAGAACTCAGCTAGCCTGCCGAAGTTTGGCATACGCGGCATGGTCGCAAAGAAAAAGAAAGAAGAAGCACAGAAGCTAATTGAAGAACTTCAGCAACTGGCAAAGTCTTACGGCGAACTTCCGCCCGCAAAGATGCAGGAGTTCATGAAGTCTGCCAATGCGACGCTCGAAACAAACGAGCCGCAGGCTTTGTTACGACTCGAGTCAACCAACGTGTTGCAGCCCGGCGACTCAATGACTATCTGGCTGGATGCGAACACTCGTCACCAAAGGCGTGTGGAAATCAACTCGACCTTTGATGCGAAACCGGTGCGGATCGTGACGGAGTTCAGAGATCTGCCGAATGGTCCAACCTACATGGCGCGCTCAGTCGTGGACTACCCACGCGAGGAGCTGACGCTGACGATGGAAAACTTTGATTACGAACATCTGGCTCGCGAAGAGGAACAGAATTTACTGGGCAATTAAACCATTTAACTATATGAGGAGACAGACAATGAGACCGATGAGAGTAGTGAACATTTTGGGATTGATGCTGGGAATGTTGATAGGTTCAGCAGCGGCGCAATCGGTGCAGTCAGACTTTGCCCGGAGCTTTCACTTTTCGAATCTGAAGACGTTCAGCTTTGCGGTCCAACGACGCGGAGCAACCGATCCACTCGCGGCAGATTCATTGAACGACGGCCGTATCAAAACCGGCCTGGAATCGCAGTTGATCGCGAACGGATTCCGGATGGAAACAGAAAAAGCTGACTTCGTGATTGCATATTACGTGACCATGAAGAACAAACTCAGCGTGCAGGATTACGGCTATGGCCCACCGCGCTGGTTTGGCAGCAGGGACATTCGCGTGAACCAGGACACGGAGGGAACCTTGATGGTCGACTTTATCGATACCCGAACGAATCAGGTTATCTGGCGCGGCCGCGCCTCCGGGACGCTCGAGATGAAGGGTGTGGATAAAAAGATCAGCAAATCAACCGAGAAGTTGATCAAGCAGTTCATGAAAGACACCAGCAATAAGTAACGTAACGCGGATGAACACGGATGAAACGCAGATCCGCGTTCACCTGTGTTCATCCGTGGCTAAATCAATACCTTGAGGGTTCTTGCGCGTTCGAGCGCTTGAGTGCGGCTGTGGACGTCGAGCTTTTGATAGATATTGCTCATGTGGCGCTTGACGGTACCGGCGGAGAGGAAGAGTTTATCGGCGATCTCCTGGTTCGACAGCCCGCGCGCCACGTGTTGCAAAACCTCGAGCTCACGCTCACTCAAAGGATCCTCAACATACCACCAGGGCAACGCTTCACTCTCAGTCGTCGCTACACGTGCAGTCGGTACTGCCGCCGTTGGGCCAAACAGATCCTTCAACTTAACCACATATCGCAGCAGTTCAGACTGCTCAGTTTCCCAACGCTTCCCTTTCTGTTTCAACAACTCGAGCAGCAGCTTCGAAACCGGCTCACCTTCATCGATAAACGTCCGTACAAAACCCTCCGGCTGCCCCGAAATCAACGCTTTTTCCAGGGCTTTGACGGCCTCAGCATCATCCGAAAGCGCCTGATGGGCCAACGCCTGTAAGACCATGACTTCAATCGCGATGCGTTCTCTTCCTGCTTGCTGTGCTGCTTTCAAAAGACGAGTTAACAGCGGTAGTGCCTGCTTCGCCTTCCCGATCGCAATCATCCAGTGCGCAAATACCTGTAGACAAAACTCATTTCTGGAATCCGGCTCGTCGTCAACGCTCCATCCAGACGCTTCGGCCCATCGCTTCACGAGCGAGATGTCGCCGCCACGACGAAGCACCATAAGCGCCTGCAGAGCTTCTAACTGTTTCTCAACTACTTCATTTTGCCAACGCCTAACGCGTCGCAAAGATTGGCCAATCAGAACATCCGCCTGAGCTCCGTCGTCACATAGCTCCAGCATTAGCGCGAGCGCTTTTAGATTCTCAATGACGTTCGCCGGAAAAGTCTCGCGGCCGGTTTGACGGATCAGTGTCAATGCCTCGTTGAGATAAGTTTTTGCATTTTCCAGATCGTTCCATTCACGATGGACATCACATAAGAACGTATAAGAGTAAAGCACCGTTTCCGGCTGTGTCTTCAGATGTTCGCGTGAGAACCGTTGAGCACTTCTGAGAGCTTCCGCTCCTTCGCTCAAGCGAGCCTGCATGATGTTTGTATGACCAAGGGCTATTTGTCCCCAGACCTGAAAGATCAGATGTTCGGCCTGATGGTACACTGGAAGTGCCGCAAACAAGGCCTTTTTGGTCTCGTTTGTGTCGCCGCGAACAGATGCAGCGCGCACTCTGGTCTGAAACACAACCGCGCGTTGCATGACGTCTTCCGATAACAAGAAATCCGTCGCCTTTTGACTGCACTCTGCTGCTCTCTCCGGCTGGTTGCGGGCCGCCGCTAGAAGAGAGCGCGTCGACCAAACAAAACTCATCAAGCGGTGGCGCAAATCCTCAGGCTCGGCAGCTTCGATGATCTGCAAGTATTTCTCGATCTTGTCGAACTCTTCTTTATAGAGCAGCGTGGGAAGGTAGTAGCGAAACATCAGTGGGCGAGTCTTGAAGGCAGATTCAGGAATGGCTTCGACCCAGTAGTTTACCCGTTGGAAGCCACCGAGACTGATGACCTGAAACGCAATCGGTTCGATGAGATTCAACGCCCGATCCCAGTCCTGGGCTGCGAGAGCATATTGGATCGCTTCTTCGGGCAGGTGGTTCTTCTCACACCATTCGCTCGCCTTGATCTGCAGTTTTTGAATGGCGCCCGGTTGCTTTTGCTTGAGCTTTAATCGCAGCAGATCGGCGAAAAGATGGTGGTAACGAAACCACTCACCGCGATTGTCCAGGCGAATCAAAAATAAATTTGCACGGTCTAGTTGCTCGAGCATCTCGTGACCACGCTGGTCGCTGGTGAGCGCGTCGCAAAGCGAACCGTTGAAACGTGTCAGTACTGAGCTGCGAAGCAGGAAATCCTGCACTTCTTCAGTCTGGCAATTGAGGACTTCTTCGAGCAGGTAATCCAAAACAAAGCGATTGTCGCCCGCAAAATCTTTCACTAGCTCGGAACGGTTTGCGCGGCCCTGAAGCGTGAGTGCCGAGAGTTGCAGACCCGCGATCCAACCTTCGGTTCGTTCTTCCAACGCTGCCACGTCGTGAGGTTTCAGTTCGAGGCTCATCACGTCGTTCAGGAAGGCTGTGGCCTCGGTACTGTCAAACCGCAAATCGCTTGCGCGCAGCTCTTTCAACTCGCCGCGTGCGCGCAAGCGTCCGAGCGGAAACGGCGGATCGCTGCGTGTCGCGATCAAGGCATGTGCGTGTGGCGCGAGCCTTTCTATCAGGTAACTGAGAGCGTCGTGGATGCCGTGCTCGTGGATGACATGATAGTCGTCAAAGGCGAGGACAAACTCTTTGTCGTAAGCATTTATCTCGTTGAGAAGTGCTGTGAGAACGACCTTGATTGGTGGCGTTGATGTCCGGCGGAGTAATTCGGCGCTTTCATCTCCGAGGTCAGTATCGACCATCTGAAGCGCGCCGATGAGATAGTCCAAAAACCGGAGTGGCTCGTTGTCTTCCTCGTCGAGCGAGACCCAGGCCAGCGGTGTGTCACATTCTTTCTGCCACGCCGCGACCAGAGATGTCTTTCCGAAGCCCGCCGGAGCCGAGACGAGCGTCAGCTTTCCCCGCAAACCTTCCTTCAGTTGGTCCAGCAAAACCGGGCGGTCGACGAGCGTCTGCCGCGCCGGCTGAAGGTAGAGCTTGGTCGTGAGTCGTTGACCGACCCATTTGGGGGCTGAACTCATGGGGAAAGTGAGTTTATTCCACGAAAACGCGAACCGCAATGAACAATAGGTCCAATAGGAGATATAGGACCTATTTTAAATACACCTCACAAATGTATCTTTCGGCATATGCGACTACACCCGGCCATTTCCTATCTTGACGCTGCCCGAAACGGGTTCAAACAGTCCGATAGAAAGGAATGCCGAAATGCCTGGCCTTATTCGTTCAAAAATCCATTTCCTGATAGCCACCCTCCTGCTCGCAGGCGTCGCAGGATCAACGGCGTTGGCACAGGAACCGATGCTCGTACCGCCCGGAGTTGAGGTTCTGACCCTTGATAAGGCCATCGACCTCGCTCTCATAAACAATCGCTCAGCCAAAAACGCTCGACTGGAAACCGAAAAGTCTGATGACCGAACCGCAGCTGCGCGCACGCACATGTTGCCGGTTTTTAAGTTCAACGCCGGTATCTCGAAACCGTTGAGCACCTTCGATACCACGTTTGAAAAGGGTGTCTTCGGTACCAGTCCTTCTGGTCCGATTCCGAACGAAGACACCGTGATTACGTCGTCTTTGAATCCGACGGCCGCAATCGTAGGCCAACTGCAGCAGCCGTTGTCGCAACTGCGCCGCATCAAGCTTCAGATCAAGCAACAGGAAATGGCGGGTGAGATCTCGCGAGCACAATTGAATGCAACCGAGCAAGCCCTCGTCAACGAAGTCAAGCGCGCCTATTACGCGATCCTGCAATCGCAAGGCGCCGCGCAGGCCGCCGAGGCAAACATCAAGCTCTATCGCGAATTAGACCGCGTCACTGGTGAATACGTGGTCCAGCAAGTCGTGCTCAAAACAGAGCTCATGGACGTCCAGACTCGGCTCGCCAAAGCCGAGTACGAACTGTTGACAGTCCAAAATCAATGGCTGGCGCAGAGAGAGCAACTCAACCACTTGCTCGGGCGCGATGTGCGGACCGAGTTCGCTGTGAGCAGTGGTGATGAAACGGCTTTGGCGGTCATGCGCGAAACAGATCTCGTAAGTGCACGCGAGCGCGCACTCGCAAATCGTCCTGAAGTTCGCGAAGCGAAACTGCGAATCGAGCAGGCAAAACTCGACAAGCGAATCAAGAAGTCTGAGTTCATTCCGGACGTGAGTTTGACGGTCAACTACGCCACGACTTTCAGCTACTCGAACTTCGTGCCGCGCAGCTTGAGTGGCGTGGGTGTGCAGGTGGAATGGGAAGTGTTTGATTGGGGGCGCAAGAAGCGTGAAGTGGCTGAAAAAGGAAAGAGCATAGACCAGGCTAACAACTCGCTACTCGATGCAGAGAGCCAGGTCGTGATGGAAGTCAACACTCGCTTCCGTGCAATGCAGGAGAGCCGGCAGTTGTTGAAAGTCGCGAAGCTGGCCCAGACGCAGGCTCGCGCGAACGTGCAAATGGTTACTTACAAATACCGTCTCGATGCAGTGCTCCTGAAGGATGTGCTGCAGGCACAGACGGTAATGACAAATTCAGACTACGACTACCAGAAAGCTCTACTTACGTTCTGGACCGCAAAAGCAGATTTCGAAAAAGCGATAGGAGAAAGCAAATGAATACGAAGCAAACATTAACCCTGATAACGGCCCTGGCGCTTATCGCTTTGACGATCGGTTGCAAAACCACGGCAAAAGAAAAAACAGTAAAGCCAGTCAAGGCGAAGACCGTCGAGACGCACTCGGGAACCAGCAGTGTTCGTTACTCGGCAAGTATCCGTCCGAGTTCGCAGGTTGAAATTGCATTCAAAGTCGGGGGTTACGTCGAGACGATCAAGAGTGCGGAAGGTCGTCACATTCAGGCCGGCGACGTCGTGATGAAAGGCGCTGTGTTGGCCGGGCTACGACAGAGCGATTACGTCGCGAAAGTGAACGAGGCGAGATCGCAGCAAGGCGAGGCGCGCTCGACATTCGATACCAGCAACGCCCAACTGAAGGAAGCGATCACGGCAGTGGAGACGAGTCGCTCACAACTCAAAGACTCAGAAGCAACACTTACGCGAGCCCGTTTGGACTATGAAAGAGCGGAAGCGCTGTTTGCAACGCAGAGCATCACAAAGCCCGACTACGATGCAGCTAAGGAACGATTCGAAGTCAGCAAAGCGAAGTTTGAAGCTGCGAAGGCTCAACTTGCAGTCGCCGAAGCAAAGGTCAACACGGCGAAGTTCCAGATCGGCGCGGCTGAGTCACGAATCAGGACCACGGAAGCGACTGTTTACACCGCGAGCATTCCGCTGGGTGATGCACAACTGCGTGCACCGATGAGCTCTGTGGTGATCGAGAGAAAGATCGAGGTTGGTCAACTGGTTTCCACGGGAACACCGGCATTCGTGCTGGCTGACCTGAGTTCGGTGAAGGCTGCTTTCGGCGTGCCGGATCTGACGCTGCAGAAGTTCCATTTGGGAGACACGCTCACGATGACAACCGACGCTGTGCCGGGAACGGAGTTTACCGGACACATCACGCGTATCTCGCCGGCGGCGGATCAGAGCAGCCGCGTGTTCGACGTGGAAGTCACGATTCCGAATGCGCAGGGACTGCTGAAGCCTGGAATGGTTGCGTCGATGGTGGTCAACGAATCAGGCGTGTCGACGGAAGTTCCAGTTGTCCCGTTAACGTCGATCACTCGTTCGAAATCGGATCCAAACGCTTATGCAGTTTTGGTGATTGAAGAAGCAGGTGGCAGGCGTACCGCGCGTCTGCGGAATGTGACGCTCGGCGAGTCGTACGGAAACTCGGTCGCCATCAACAGCGGCGTGAAACCGGGCGAGATCGTGATCACAACCGGCGTCACACAGGTGGCTGACGGTGAAGAAGTACGCGTGATGCCATAGGTCCTATAGGACCTATATGACCTATTCAAAATCATAAGAGGAGCAGCAATCATGTCCCATGGAAAGAGCGATCAAGAACTCATCAAAGGCAAGCACAACACGGCGCGCTTCTTCGTCGAAACACGACAGGTTGCGTGGGTGCTGCTGATACTTACCTGCCTGTGGGGCGTTTATGGCTACATCAGCATGCCCCAGCGCAAGGACCCTGAGGTTCAGGTTCGCACGGCGGTCGCGCTCGTGCCCTGGCCCGGATCGAGTGCTGAAAAGGTCGAACAGCTCGTAACTAAGAAAGTCGAAGAGCAGATGGCCGGCAATTCAAAGGTCACGAAGATTGAATCGATCTCCCGCACGGGCCTGGCAATCATCTACGTCGAGCTCGATGAGAATCTTAAAGAGACCGGCAAAGAGTTTGACGATATCAAGCTGCGGCTCGACGGCATTCGCGATTTGCCGAGTGGCGCCGGTCCAATCAACTTCATCAAGGACTTCGGCGATACCGCTGCTTTGATGCTCACGGTTGCGAGCCCAAAAGTTGACGACGCCGAAATCGCAGTGCGCGCACAGGCAATAAAGACAGCGATCGAGCAGGATCGCGCGAATGCCGTTGACAAGTCGTCGCGATTCACACTCGTGCTCAACACGCCCGTTGCGATTCAACCACACTTACTGCGCACTCCGACCGAGATGTTTCTCGCCTATATCAAGGAGAAAAATCTTGCGAGCGACATGCGCGTGATTCAGGGAGATCGCTTTCTCGGGTTCGACGGTGCGAGTGATAAGAGCGAGCAGGAAGTTCTCGGGTTCGTGCAGCAATTCATCGCTGAGAGGCTTCAGGCAGCGGAGTTTCATCCCGATGCCTGGCCTCCGATGGTGGTGCGCGATCCGCAGGAAGTGCAGGCGAAACTGAAAGCTGTCGCCGGCGACAAATACAGTTACCACCAAATGGACGAGTACACGGATCTCATTGAGAAGACTTTGAAGTCAGTGCCGCAGGTCTCGAAAGTAAATCGCTCCGGGCTGCTGAAAGAAAACGTCTTTCTACTTTATTCGCAGGAACGTCTCGCGGCGTACAACATCCAGCCCGGCACGCTTGAAGACACGATGAAGGGTCGCAACATCTCGACTTCGGGCGGTCAGGTCAATGTCGAAGGAAAGAATGTAACTCTCGATCCCGCTGGTGAGTTCAAGAGCGAAGATGAGATCGGCAACGTTCAGCTGCGTACCTCGAATGGAGCCATGGTGTACGTGCGTGATTTGGTTGATGTCGTGCGTGGTTATGAGAGTCCTGCACGGTTTCAGAACTTCTTCAACTGGCGCGACAACCAGGGAAACTGGCAACGCAGTCGTGCGATCACGCTTTCGGTTCAGATGCGATCCGGCGAACAGATCGCGGAGTTTGGGAAACAGGTCGATGTCGCGCTCGAGAGTTTGAGGCAGCAGATGCCCGAGGATTTGATCTACGCGCGCACTTCCGATCAGCCGTTGCAGGTTGAAGAGAGTATCGACTTGTTTATGACGAGTCTGTACGAAGCGATCATCCTCGTCGTCGTTATTGCCCTGATTGGTTTCTGGGAATGGCGCTCGGCATTGTTGATGGCGATTTCGATTCCGGTCACACTGGCGATGACGTTCGGGATGATGCACATCCTTGGTATCGATCTGCAGCAGGTTTCGATCGCGACGCTAATTATTGCACTCGGTTTGCTGGTGGACGATCCGGTAGTGGCCGGCGATGCGATCAAGAGAGATTTGGCGCTGGGTCATCCGCCAGTAGTTGCGGCGTGGCTTGGACCAACCAAACTCGCCACCGCGATTCTCTACGCGACGATCACAAACATCGTGGCTTATCTTCCATTTTTGATGCTTACGGGATCGACTGGTGAATTCATTTATACGTTGCCCGTGGTTATTACGTGTTCGCTGATCGCATCACGACTGGTATCGATGACGTTCATTCCGTTGCTGAGCTACTACCTGCTCAAGCCGAAGTTTGAGATGCCGATTGCAGAGCGACGCACGAAGGGATTCGCCGCGAAGTATTATCGAGTTGGCAATTGGGCCATCCACCATCGCTGGAAAGTGATGGCCGGTGCCCTCTTGTTTCTTATCGGCGGCGGCGTATTCATGTCGCAACTGAAGACGCAGTTCTTCCCGAAGGATCTCTCGTACCTTTCGTACGTGGACGTTTGGCTGCCGGCTGACGCGCCATTGTCGGCCACCAACGAAGCGGCGGCACGGTCGGAAGAGATTATTCGTGAGGTGATCAACGAATACGGTCAGCATCACAACGACAGTGATGGAAAGCCGCGCGAGATGTTGAAGTCGTTGACAACTTTCGTCGGCGGTGGTGGACCACGATTCTGGTTCTCGCTTTCGCCGGAGTTACAGCAGTTGAACTACGCGCAGATCATTATTCAGGTGAAAGACAAGCACGATACTTCGCATCTGATTGGTCCGTTGCAGAAAGCACTGTCTGAGAGAGTTCCAGGTGCACGCATCGACGTGCGGCAACTCGAATCGGGCAAGGCAGTAGGATTGCCCGTGGCGATACGTTTATCAGGCGAAGACACGGGGATGCTTCGCAGTTATGCCGATCGCGTGCAAACGATTTTTCAGGAAACACAGATCGCGGATCGCGCTCGTAACGATTGGGGCGAAGACAGTTTTGCAGTTCGTCTCAAGACTGATTCCGAACGCGCGAACAGTGCGGGATTGAGTAACTACGACGTTGCCATGGCGTCGCAGTCAGCGATGGCGGGTCATAAGGTGACGACCTTGCGACAGGGTGACAAGGAGATTCCGGTAATTGCGAAGCTGCGCATGGAAGAACGAGCGCAACTCGGCGACTTGAACAATCTCTACGTCTACTCCGGTAAGGGATCGCAGAAGATTCAACTGCGCCAGGTGGCCTCGATCGAATACGGAATGCAGATCGAGAAGATGCGTTCGCGCAATCAATTTCGGACGATCACCGTTTCGGCTATGCCTTCTGACGGCCGGCTGGCGTCTGAAGTGATGAAAGCAGCACGACCGAAGTTGAACGAGTTGAAAAAAGAAATGCCGGCTGGCTATCGGATGGAAATCGGCGGTGAGGAAGAGGACCAGGTCAAGAGTTTCAGAGATTTGGTCATCGTGCTGGCCGTTTCCGTGCTGCTGATATTCATGGCGCTCGTGTTTCAGTTCAAGAACGCGATCAAACCGTTCATCGTGTTTGCGGCGGTGCCGTTCGGCATGGTTGGCGCGTTGGCGGCGCTCTGGATTATGGGCCAACCGTTTGGGTTCATGGCGTTCCTCGGGATTGTGAGTCTCGTCGGTGTAATCGTCAGTCACATTATCGTGCTGTTTGACTTCATCGAAGAGAAACACGTCGAAGGTGCACCGCTGATCGAAGCGTTGCTCGATGCCGGTATCATGCGTCTGCGGCCAGTGATGATTACGGTGGGAGCGACAGTAATCGCGTTATTCCCGCTGGCATCTCACGGTGGCCCACTCTGGGAACCAATGTGTTACGCACAAATTGGCGGCCTGAGTGTGGCAACCTTCATCACGCTATTGCTGGTGCCAGTGATCTACTCGATTTTCGTTCTGGATCTAAAACTGGTGAAGTGGGAAAAGGTAGAGGAGACACCCAACGCCGCTCCCGAACCAGCAACAACCTAAGAGCCACAAAAAGGCACATAAAGCACAAAAGGCATTTTTATGTGCCTTTTGTGCTTTTTTGTGGCTTACCTTTTCTTCCTTTTGTGGCGCGTTCGTATTCAGTGATCGCCTGTGCTTCTGCGAGCAGCGCGTTGCGAAACGACCCGAGCACCTTCAGCAAGAGATCGAGTTTCCGCAGGCTCTCACGCCGCGCTCTTAAGTTGCCGAGGAAGAACTCGAGCTGAACCCGTCGACGACAATCAGCGATCGTCAACATGCAGTGGCCCCACTTGTACTCACCACCGCGGCTCGATTCGACTTCCGCGAGAATATACGAAGTGTGACCAGTTGAAACTGACGCAAGAAAAACGCGTTTGCGAAAAAAAGAATTAGTCATGTGAGGTAATGCTCATTTCCATTGAAATAATTTGCCGCTTGCGTATAATACGTGCCCTCAACCTCATTGTCAACGATGTTGGTTAAATCTTATCCTCATATAGGATAAAAAAAGAGGGATAGCAAATGGACCTGCACGATCACATCGCAGCGAAAATCAAAGAACTGCGTGTCAATTACAACAGCGGTGAAGGACTTTCGCAGGAATCACTCGGAACTCACGTTAAAGTTTCCACCAACACAATCTCACGCTGGGAGACAGGCACCTATCGGCCCAGCACCAAAGACCTGGAACGTCTCTCGCGGTTTTTCGGTGTTCCGATCAATGTGTTCTTTCCTTCGGACATGGTGCGCGAGGATGATGACGAAAATCTTAAAGCACTTCTGCGCGCCGCGAGACAGTTACATCCCGCCGACCTTGAAGAACTGCGAAAGTACGCCGAGTTTCGCAAAGCGCGAAGCATTCATCAGGGAAAGACTCGACCCAGGGCGGGTCGAAAAGGGGGAAAACAGAAGTGAACACACAACGCTATTACGAGGATCTGAAACTGCTCGCGCGACAAGTGCGGGCGGAGAATGGACTGTCTTCACCACGCGTCCTCCCCAGCGACCTGATGAGGATTTATGCAAAGCATGGGATTGAAGTCGACGAATGGCCCTACAGGTTTCGAAATCTGCGCGGCGCGTTCATCAACGATGAACTCGGCACGACGGTAATGCTGGCGAAGGGTCTCCCGCGCGATCCGATGGTCTTCACCATGGCTCACGAGCTCAAGCACTTCTTTCGGGATCGAGATCTCGGTATCTCGTATTGCGATCAGTCAAATTTGAATAAGAGTCTCGAGATTGGAGCTGAGATTTTTGCCGCAGAACTCATCTTCCCCGATCGCGACTTCGTTTCGCACATGACGCGAATGAGAATACGAACCAATCAGTGTCTGCCGAAAAACCTGGTTCAATTGAAACGTCAAACAGGCACAACGCTGAGTTATGCGGGTCTGGCAATTAAAGCCGAGCGGCTCGGGTTTGCGCCATCGCATTCTTTGACGACGATTAAGACGTGGCGCAGGTTGGAGGCTCTATTCTAAACCCAATATTGGTCTATAGGACCAATAGGACCTATTACTACCGTCGCCGGCTACTCGGTCGTCCAGCAGCACTGCCGCGAGTGGCGAGCGGGCGGAAGATCGGTGTTACCTGTCCTCGTACCCTCGCTTCTCTAAACGGAATAGAGATCGCCGGCGGCTCGAGAGACTCCAGGTGTGAGATCAGGCGCAGCGTTTCACCACGTCGCTGTGCATGACAGCAATAAAACCTGCCGCGATATTCAATCAGGTAAATCGGACGCTCAAACTCCGACCAGGATCCGTCCGCTATCGTCCGTACCTTCGAATCCAGCTGCAGAAGACTGCCTGGCGGAAGTAGCGGCCACATCATTCCGTCAGACAATCCAATCAGCACTAACGGACCGCGATCCCAATCGACGTCAAGCATCAACAACAGAGGGACGTCAGCCCAACCATTGAGGAGACGTCTCATCGCGCTCGCCGGATCTTGTAAGACTTGCGTCAGTTCCCTCTTATCCATACCAAAAAAATGTTTGACTTGCTGTTGGCGCGGCATTAACATCCGCCGCAATACGGATCGAAGGCAGTCATAATAATTAACTACCTGACATCCTTAATCTGCGTTCAAAGTTTCAATATCAACTTGACACGTAAGAGCTGAGCTTCTCAGTTTGCAGTCGTGTTTCAATTGGGAGGGATTGAGTGTGCGGATTCTAACATGCTCCGGTCCCTCGAGGAGGGTTGAGTATCGGTAGTTAGCGATGACAATGGCAGCTAAGCTTTTCTCACACGCTGCGTCGATCATCGCGAAAGGTTAAGACCAAACCAGCGGGCACTCTCTGTTGGGCGCGCGCAACGGTAGTAATATGTTCTAGAATGGCTATATCCTTTTTATTTTCTTCACTTTAGCCAAAATATTTCTTTTGAGATCGGCCTCGCGAAAATACACATATAGACGAATAATCTGAAACGCGCAGGCTGTTCTGTGCAACCTCTGTGTGGTCTGTGTCTCTGTGATTAGTGAGATGTGAAAACGGATACCGCAGAGTCACTTTTACAATTAGTAGAAATGCTGGATCAACGCCGAGTAATCGCCCAACCCGACGAGAAACGTGAGCAACTGTTCACCGAACGGTATGAGAGTCTGCTCGCGTGGGCCATGGGCCTGACGAATCAGCAGCGTGAGGTTGCTGAGGATCTCGTGCAGGACGCATTTGTGCAATTCGTGCTCGGGCGGACCAAACTCGAAGAAATTGAAAATATAGACGGGTATCTGAGACGAATGTTGCGCTATATGCACATCGCACGGCTGAGTCGCTCGGCGCAACACCTGTATGAAACGGCGCTCTCAGTTGCTGACTACGACTCCGGTCGTCTCGGCTGGACGGCGATTGAACCCCCGCGCCGTATGCAGGCGTTTGAAGAACTTCATCAAATCTGCACCTACGCATGTTCTCGCAAAGAATCGTCCAGAGCGGGAAGCGTTTTCATCCTGCGATTCTTTCACGAATATTTTCCATCTGAGATCGCTGCGGTTCTCAACAGTTCACGGCATTGCGTAGACCAGTGGCAACGGCTGGCGCGTCGTGAGGCGAAACTGTTTATAGATGAGCCGCGGCGACTGAGATTCGTCAGTACAAAAACTGCAGCGGGCCGGCAAAAGACCAAATACCTGAAGTCTGACTGTGATCTGATGCCCGAACTGCGTCAGATGATCTTCAATTCCTGCAGGGGCGACTGCCTGTCCCAAGCAGAGTTAGCAGAGATCTACGCTGATACCAACGCAGACGCGCTGACGACCGGGAAGCTGGCTCATATCGTCAGTTGTCCTGCGTGTCTCGACGCGGTGAATGGTCTACTCGGCCTGCCATCGCTGGCGCAACGATATAGAGTTGAGACGCCCGAGCGGAAAGAACCACCGGGCGACGCGACTGGAGGCGGCGCATCCGGCGGTGGAACTGGAGATCTGACGAAGAGATTTGAGCATCGTCTGCGTGAAACGCACGAGCACAAGCCGCACGAGTTGCGAATAGCTGTCAATGGAACGCCCGTGAGCTCGCTGACAGTCAGTTCAGAGTTGAGTGAGTTGAATCTAAATCTGACGCCGGATGACCCGATCGAGTTTATAGAGGTCACGAGCGAACAGGGCCTCCAACTACTCTTCTTTAGCGTTGATCCGGAGGTTCCACAGTCTGACCAATGGGCCTGGATCGAGCTGAGCGAAGGACGATCGCTTGAAGCCTGTTTTGAAAATGAGAGTGGTCCAACACTGCACATGGTCTACAAACACCCGGTACCCGCAGAAGCTTATGTAACCGGGGACGTACCTATAAACGCTTTGTCCTCATCCCTCTTTGTTGTTCCCGCTGTCGGTGAATCGCAAGAGCCAAACGTGGGAACTCGCAAGCGGGAGTCGAAGCTCCGCGCGTGGGTTGTGCGGCTCTTCAACACGTTTAGAAAAACAGCGGGACGACGTGTCGTGGCCGAAGAAAGCCCGCGTGATAAAAACCTCGTGAGATCGCTCGAGAGAACTCCTTTTCTCAGCTCATTAAACTTGTCGGAGGATCGCAGCCGCTCACGGCGACAGCTTGGATTGTTGATTGTCCTGTTGTGTGCGGTCGTGATTGGCGGATTCCTTTTCTTCAAGGCAAGGGTGTCACGCATTTTAACGGCGTCAGTACTGCTCGAGAGAGCCAGCATTGCCGAGAACACCAATCCCACGGCCACCGACAACGTCAATCATCGCGTCATGACTCTCGAAGAGCGTCGCAGTCCGGAAGGAGCAGTAGTCGCTCGGTACAAGATCGAGATCTGGACCAATCGCGCGAAAGGCGACCGGGTGCAGAGGCTTTATGACGAGTCGAACCGGTTGATCGCTGCCACGTGGCAGAAAGCCGATGGCTCTCGCACCAATTATCATCACGGAACGAAACCGCAGTCGGAGCCGGCACTCACTTCGCCGGAGACTCTTTTGTTCAACCTTGAAAACGTCTGGCAGCTCGAGCCTTCGTCCGAAACGTTTGCGAAGTTGATTGCCGACCCTGGTACTGCAAATGTCGAGGAAAGGACCACGACGTTTGTCGTGACTTTTGACAAAGGCCGGTCGATTGGCGCGAGCAGGCTTGTGAAAGCCACGCTTACTCTTAGCAAGTCGAATCTGCATGCCGTCGAGCAAACTCTGGTCGTGCAGCGTGGTGACGAGGAGGTACGCGAATACCGCTTCGGCGAAGCGAGCTTTGAATCGCCAGGCAGCGTCGATCCAAAAGTGTTTGAGATCGAATCGACATTGACAGGAGGGGCCGGTGAAATTGGCGATTCCGGAGACTGGGCGTTCCGGGACCTCACCACCACTAACCGTGTCCCTCCAACGCCCAGCACGTCGGCGCCACCCGCAGCTTCCGCAGAGCTGGAAGTCGACGTCGCATACTTGCTCAATCAGGCAAAGGCCGACCGGAACGAGCAAGTCACCCTCACGCGCAGCGCAGGTGGGTCACTGCGCGTTGAGGGAGTGGTTGACACCCCGGAACGGAAGGAAGCATTCCTCAGCGCCCTCTCCCCCGTCGCGCATAACCCGGCTGTGACAATCCAGATTCGTACTGTCACAGAGGCCACACAGAGCCGTGTTGCGAATCGATCTGTTTTAGTTCTGGCGCCTGAGGAGACAGCCAACACGGTCGCGGCGGACGATGATCTGCGAGCATATTTCCTCAGGCAAGATCCTAATGGTCCAACTAATGAATTGATCCGCGACTATTCAACTCGAGTGGGGAATCGTGGTTATCGTGCACTTTTTAACGCGATCGAACTGAAGAAACTGATGGCTCGATTTTCGAAAGTTGACATGCGCTCCGTGACTCAGGATGCACGTTCGAAGTGGCTCTCGATGGTCCACGGTCATGCGGCTGCGTTCGAGCGCGAAGCCGAGTCGTTATATCAGGAACTGGAACCAGTTTTTTTTCCGAATGCAACAGTGTCTGCGACTGAAAATGTTTTGATTCAGAATGATGTTGAACTGGCTCGTGCCGTAGAAAGACTCCATCAGCTTGCACTTTTCAATAATGAAGCTGTGAGCTCTGCCCTCACAATCTCCTCGCATAGTTCTGCGGCCACGATCAAGACAAGCCAATTTCGCCGATCTTTGCTTGCCGCTGTTACTCTGGCAAAAAGAATCGGCCAGTACGACCGCTGAAATGCGGGCTCTTTGTAGCTGAGGATTTACCACAGATCGCAATTCGACCTCTCCGTGCGATCGCAACAATACTAATTGCTGGGCGGTATCAGACTTGGAAAGCGTACGTATGCTTTCGTTGCGTGCGACCAAGGGCGGTAGCAGCGAAAGCAAGGTATAAACTGACTCGTTCTTTGCCCGGAAGAACGTGGTCCCGACCAGAGGAGAAAATGCGATGCCCAGAAGCCCAGAAGTGTGTACATGTGTCTTCTGTCCTCAAGGTAATTCCGGTTGCGGAAAATCTATGCGGGCCACTGCAGCCCGCTTTGTTCAATCCATAACCGTCGTACTCGCGCTGTTCTCGACGCTACTGCTCGTGCAGGCTCAGAGTCCGACCGCGACGCTTAATGGCATTGTTAGAGATCCGGCTGGCGCTGCAATTCCCAATGTGAATATCTCTGTGATCAGTATCGCGCAAGGCTTTCAGAGAACTACGACGACAAATGACGAGGGCACGTTTGTCGTGTCGCTATTGCCTCCCGGCACTTATATCGTTAAAGCCGAATGCAAAGGGTTTAGTCCTTCCGAATTCAGAGACATCACGCTGAATGTAAGCGACCAGAGAACGATCCAGTTGTACTTGAAAGTCGGGGAGATCAGTCAGACAGTTCAGATCATCGAAGGCGCAACTCTACTAAACGAGTCGCCGGCCGTGGGTACAGTAATTGACCGGGAGTTTGTCAGTAAAATCCCGGTACAGGGCCGTACAATTCAGTCGCTAATCACACTTACACCCGGCACAGTATTGACGACAACCAGTGCCACTGAGTTCGGACAATTCAGCGTCAACGGACAACGCGCTGACGCCAATTACGCAATGATCGATGGGGTCAGTGGAAATGTGTCCCCGACCTACGCCACCGGCGGGGCTTTCAGTCAAAACAACAGCGGCTCAGTTCTCGGGTTTTCCGCTCTCGGAACAACAAGCAATTTGGTTTCGATTGATGCGCTACAGGAATTCAAGGTTTTGACTTCATCTTTTGCGCCGGAATACGGACGTACTCCCGGAGGCCAAATATCAATCGTCACACGCTCAGGAGGAAACGACTTTCACGGAAGTCTATTCGAATACTTTCGGAATGACGTACTGGACGCGAACGACTGGTTCGCTAACAATCTCGGACGCAAGCGATCGGCTCTGCGCCAGAATATTTTTGGGGGCACTCTGGGTGGTCCAATACTGTTCCCACGCTTCGGCGAAGGTAGTAAGCAACCCTGGTACGACGGTCACGATCGTTCCTTCTTCTTCTTTTCCTACGACGGCCAACGACTGTTGTTGCCAAAGTTCACCATTATCGACGTGCCATCCCTTGAGGCGCGGGCCTCGGCCACCCAGCCGGCCATCCAACAGTTATTGAACGCATTTCCAGTGCCTACGGGTCTGCAGAAGTCAAATCGCTTCGCCGATTTTGCGGCTGCATACTCAGACCCATCAACACTAGACAGCACCAGCATTCGTGTCGATCATATCGTCAGCCCCAAGTTGCTATTGTTCGCCCGCTATAATTATTCGCCTTCGGAAAGCGTCACACGTGGCAGTGGAAATAGCCTCAACGTCCTGAACACAATCACTAATCAGACTCAGACCCTGACATTTGGCGTAACCTCGCCGTTGTCCGCAAATATAAGCAACGAGTTTCGCGGCAACTGGAGCAGGGTCAGAGGCGCACAATTGTTTGACCTCGATGAGTTTGGCGGCGCCATTGTTCCCCCGATGTCGTTTTTCCTGCTGCCGGAGTTTACGACTCCACATTCCGGAGGAATCATCACCCTGTCAACGTCACTCAACGCGCAACTCCGCGTCGGTGCCCTGGCTGATAATCTGCAAAGACAACTTAACTTTGTCGATAACCTCTCTGTTGCACATGGGCCACATCAATTCAAATTTGGCTTTGACTATCGCCGGCTGACCCCCCGCGTAGGTTCGAGTGATTATGTGCCCCAGATCAGCTTTAGCGGTGTAAATGGCGCATTAACCGGAAGAACATCGGCAGCCTCTATAGTGGTGTTTGCTAACGGCTTGGAACCCGTTTACAACAATTTTTCCGCTTACATACAGGACACCTGGAGGATCAGCAAACGTGCAAACCTCACCTACGGGGTTCGTTGGGAGATTAACCCGGCTCCTTATGAAAAGAACGGAAACCATCCTGCAGTAGTTGACCAGATCGACAATGTGTCGACGATGACCCTCGCCCCATTCGGCACGCCTCTTTACAAAACCACCTACAACAATTTCGCGCCGCGCGTCGGTATCGGGTACCGGCTCTCAGCCACCCCGGGGAGAGAGACGATCATTCGCGGTGGTTTTGGCGTCTTTTATGATTTAGGAAATCAAACGGCCGGCGGAGCGTTTGCCAATGCATTTCCTTTTACGACGAGCAGGCAAATATTTCCTCGCCCGTTCTTTCCGTTGACGCACGATCAGTCAGTGCCTCCAGTGCTGACTCGCAACCTTCCCGCTACTACTCTGCTTCTTGCTTACGATCCGAATCTCAAACTTCCGCGGAACTACCAATGGAACTTTGCGATCGAGCAATCCCTTGGGTCACAACAAACGATCTCCGCAACTTATATCGGCTCTGCGGGCCGGCAACTCCTACGCCAGCAGACTACCGGTGGAGACGCACTTCTTAATCCGAATTTTTCCGTGGTGACCATCACGAACAACACCGCAACTTCCGACTACGACGCGTTGCAACTTCAATTTCAACGTCGACTGTCCCGCGGCCTGCAAGTAGTGGCCTTCTACACCTGGTCCCATTCAATCGACATTTCCTCGAGAGACTCGGCCACTAATGACAGCTTTCTATTAACCGGCATACCCGCGAACGCGGATCGCGGCGTTTCGGATTTTGATATACGGCATGCGTTTCGTATGGGTGCAACTTATAAACTGCCCAACATCGGCAGGGCAAAGTTTGCTAAGGCTCTGCTGCATGACTGGTCCCTTAATGGGATTTTCAGTGCCCAATCAGCTCCACCGGTGGATGTCTTCTATTTCCTGAGTGGCGCCTTTAATGCGATTACGATTTTCGCCAGGCCTGATTTAATCCCGGGAGTGCCAGTGTACGTGGACGATCCGGCCGCACCCGGCGGCAAGCGGATCAATAGAGCAGCCTTTTCGATTCCTACTACAACAAGACCAGGATCGTTAGGACGCAACAGCCTGCGGGCTTTTCCACTTTCCCAGTTAGACCTTTCGCTACGGCGTGACTTCCGGCTTTCGGAGCGGGCTACACTAACCTTTAGCTCAGAGTTCTTCAATCTACTGAACCATCCGAATTTTGCTAAACCGACTTCCAATCTGGGCACAAACGACTTTGGAGACTTCATCGTCAACACCAACTTCGGCCGCTCGCAAAGCATGTTAGGCCGCGGTTTAGGCAGCCAAACCTCAGGACTGAATGCCCTATATCAGATTGGTGGGCCACGGTCGGTCCAGTTTTCCCTGAGACTAGAGTACTAGGTCGGGAGATAGCGAATTATGCGCCTGCGCCGAAGCCTGCTCATCGTGAGTGTTACTCTGCTATGGGCAGGTTTTCGCGTGCCTGCGCAAGAACTACCCAGGTTGCAGCCTCTGCCTCTAAACGAGGGTATAGCCGCACTGTCGTTTAGCAACCTGCCAATGTCATTGTGTCCGGGAGATGAGCAATGGCTCGCTTACCAGCTCATTGACATGCGACGTGTTATGAAGCGCGCCGGCAAGTACGCGGATTTGAGCCCCACCGGTGTTCCCTCATTGGGCGCCGGCGGTGACATCTGGTTAAGCAACACTCGTACAGGAGAGTCGCGCAACCTCACGAACGGCAAGGGCTCAAACTGGGCGTTGTCATGGTCGCCCAATGGGAAGTTCCTGGCGTTCTACTCCGATCGAGATGGACGAGCGGCGATTTGGCTGTGGGATAAAGCAGCGAATCAACTACGCCGAGTTTCTCGTGCCATACCCAGGCCATTCATCTATGGATATGACACGCCTAACTGGACTCCCGACAGCCGCTACCTGCTGGTAAAGGTATTTCCTGACGACGCAACATTTGAACGTCTCGTTTCGGACAACGATGATGCTCAATCAGCCAACAATGTTCATGTCCGCATCTTTCAGTCGACGAACGATCCGAGCCGCGCTGACACGCCGGCAACACCCAGAAGCGATGCTCTAACAGCCGAGGAAGTTTCCGATTTTAAAGCTGACTTCGCATTGCTCGATATCATAAACGGCGCGCTTACGACGGTGTCTCAAGGACACGCGCCGGCTGGTTATCAGTTATCGCCGGACGGCGGGAAACTGGCTTTCCTTGAGTCCAAAGGTGTGGACGCCAAGGGCCAGCCGACTTTTGATCTAGTCGTCGTCTCATTGCCGGATCAGAAAACAACAGTGCTCGCTTCTGATTTAGTCCAGGGCAGTTTGGGCGATAGGTTTACGTGGTCGCCAAATAGGGATCTGATCGGTTACCTGTCGGGGTCGGAGTGGTATCTGATTTCAACTGCCGGAGGTGCACCGCGCAAAGTGACGGATGCAACTCATCCACCATTTAAAGCGTGGGAACAGTTGCCGCTTTGGAGCAGCGACGGCAAATGGCTTCACTTTCTGACTAACAACGGACTTTGGCGAGTCGCGACCGAAAATGGCCAGGTGCAGCAAGTGGGCCACCTCGAGGGCAAACGACTTCAGTTTCTCGCTTCGAACGGCAAAGGAAGTTTGTTGACCTTCGATCGAGGACTCTCGGTGGTCCTGGCTGTCCGAGACGATCAGACCAAACAAAGCGGGTTCTACACGATGTCGCTCGCCGATGGACGCGCTCAGCCCTTATTGTTCGGTAACAAAGAAATCAGAAGAGTTCCGTGGGTAACGGCATCGTCAAAGAGTGATCTCATTTATTACGTTGACCAGGATTCAAGTCAGGCAACGGATATCTGGAGCATGTCGGTATCGGGCAACACAACCCCGAAACGATTAACGCGAACAAATCCGGTATTCGATGAATATGTGACGGGTGAGGGTCAACTCATTGAATGGCGGAGCAGCGACGGTGCTAGTTTGCGGGGGGCCTTGATGCTTCCGGCCGGCTATAAGAAGGGTGAACGCTATCCGTTGATCGTCAACGTATATGGCGGCTCCAATTTGTCAGATAGAGTAAACCTCTTCGGATTTACTGCAAATACAATCACCAACCAGCAATTCTGGGCCACGCGTGGCTATGCTGTACTGTTACCTGATAGTTCGCTCCGCGTGGGCACGCCAATGCTCGACCTGGCAAAAACAATTTTGCCCGCAGTCGACAGGATTATTGACATGGGTATCGCGGATCCGGAGCGCATCGGAGTATGGGGCAGCAGTTACGGTGGCTACAGCACCCTCTCGTTGCTGGTGCAAACCAACCGCTTCAAAGCAGCCGCCATCGATTCCGGGTTTGCCAATCTCATGACGCTCTACGGTTGGATGCCCGAGCGATCGAATGATCCAAGCTGGCAGGACTGGGCTGAGGGCTCCCTGGGGCGCATGGGAGGCTCACCGTGGAAATACCGCGAAAGATATCTCGAGAACTCACCCGTGTTTTATCTCGATCGAGTGAAAACTCCGCTCCTCATCATTCAGGGAACTGAAGACCCGTCGGGCAAAGACGTTTACAGTAACGAAATCTTTATGAATCTGCGCCGGCTGGGAAAAGAAGCAACCTACCTGAAGTATCGAGGCGCAAGTCACACGATTTCCAGCTTCACCTATTCTGAGCAGGTCGATGTCATGCAAAGACTACTTACATGGTTCGACTCGCATTTGAAAAACCAACAACAGGAATCACGTTAAGCAAGGTTCGCACAGGTTTCCATCGTCGTTCACCAGAACCAGATACTTATCAAGAAAAGTCAAAATAGACTGATAAGCGCGAACGGAATTTTCTCGTTTGCGAAAGCCGTGTGCTTCATCGTCAAACTCCACGTACTCCACGATTCCACCCGCGGCTCTCACCGCATTGACGATATCGTCTGATTCGATTTTGAGAGCGCGAGGATCTTTAGCGCCGTGCAAAACCATTAAAGGCTTGCAGATCTGTTCCGCATGCAAAGCCGGCGACACGGCTTCAAGTCGTTCTCTGTCCTTAATAGGATCACCGATCTTTTTCAGGTAAACAAAGGCCGCGTGCGGTTGCTTGAGTTTGACCTCCAGGTGCCTGACCAGATTTGAAACACCACATATAGCCACGCCGGCGGCAAATTCCTGCGGATGAAACGCCAGTGCAGCCAGCGCCATGTAACCTCCAAAACTTCCCCCAATGATGCCTATCCTTTCGGGATCGATGTAATCTAACTTCGTCAGGTAACGTTTGGCTTCGATGCAATCCCATAGTGGCTCACGGCCCTGTTTACCATCTGCCGCATCCTGAAAGGTGCGTCCGTACCCGGTGCTGCCACGATGATTGACGGCGAAAACTGCATAGCCGTGATTGACCAGAAACTGCACCGCTCCCGCATAACCTTTTCGCACCTGGCCCATTGGACCACCATGCACCCAGATCAATCCTGGAGCCTTGTTGCCGGCGCTTGCTTCATGAGGTCTCCAAAGCAGGCAGGGAATACTCATGCCGTCGAATGATTCGACATTTAAAACTTTTGATTCCACGAGATCTTCACGATTGATATCAGGATTTATGTTGTTAGTGAGTCTTGCTTGTGTATGTGACAAAAGATCGTAAACATAGAGCTCGGACGGATCGCGGTCGCCATTAACATAAAAGGCCAGCCAACGATCGCTTTTGGAGATTGCTGCTGATGTAACATTACCTTCCGGAAGAGACGGCAGGGCAACGGGCACATTAGTAGAATAGTCGTACAGTGTTATGGTCGAACATTCGCCGTCGTCGTTTATTACTGCACGATACTTTCTGCTGTCCGAACTTATGATTTGGCGAAAATTTGTCGGCCTTCTTTCGTGCTCCTGACACTCGCCGGTCCGCAGCTCGTACCGGTATTCGATTACTTCGTCCTCACTCTCGAGTGCCCTGTAGTACAGGTATTGGCCGGTGTCTTCAAAGTACAGCGGCAGGTAGCAGGCTGCGGGAGTAGTAGGAGTAATCGCATGCAAGCTCTTCGAGTTCAAGCTATATAGAAAGAGACTGGACTTTGTCAGGCCTTCATATTTTATTAAACAGATGTAGTTATCATCGAGTGACACTGTGGCCGGAATATAGCCGACATCGTTGCGAAAAATCAGACAACGTTCGTAGGTTTGTGCGTCCACTCGATAAAGATCGAGCTTATGAGTCATCCGCTCATCAGTCGAACAATAGAAATAACGATTGTCAGCGCTCCAGCCATGAAGCGCGCTCCTGACGCAGCTGCTCGGCATTAATTCAACTTCGCGACCATCTTCTTCGCCAACACACAAGTGCCTGCTCTCAACTCCTCCCTTGTCGCGTACGTAAAGAAAACGACGATCTTTGGGAAAGAATGAGAGAGCGCTGATGCTTTCGTCGGTGGAAAACGTCAGCTGCCTCGGTGCTCCTCGGTCGATAGGAATCGCGAAAGCATTGAAAACACCCGATTGGTTACTGGTCACCAGGATTTCCTGCTCATCGTGAGAAAATGAAATACCTGACATCCTTACAGTCAGCATGAACTGATCGATTGTGTATCTGGCTGGAGATCTTGTAGTGGCTTCCATGACGGCAAAGCAAATAATGGTTCGGTGGCATACCTGTTACTGTCATGGCCAGGATTAACTGTTGCGCCGGCTGCAAAAAGTTCAGGGCCGGCAGTCGCTGAGCATGCCACCGCATCATTCGCAACCACGGCTTGCTTTTGAATACAGGCCGCGGGTTCGAAATTACTCATCGCTCTCGTCGATGTCTTCTTCTCGAGGCAGGCGATTGATTGCCTGTTCGCTATCAGTGACATTCAGTTGGAACGGTTTCACTCCGAGGATTAGATCGTGAGCTTCGCCGATTGCAATAACTACTGGTGCTTCGTACATTGTCATTCGTCCTTTCTCTCTTCGCGTATTTCCGTCGTACCTACGGCACGAACAGATTCCTTAAAAGCCTTATTCGTCGGCTTCGTCGATGTCATCCATGTTTCTCTCAAGGCGATTGGTTATGCCCTCTGAATCCATGGTGCTCATCTGAAATGGCTTCTGACCGAGAATCAGATTGTGAGCATCGCCGATTGTGACAACTTCTGCTGCTACGTACATGGCCTCATTGGTCCTTTCTTCGCTTCGTGATTTTCGGCACTCAGATGCAGTGCCGGGACGGTTTTAGAACTGCCTTTAAGCCTCTTCGTCGATGTCTTCGACTCTTTCACAGCGGTTGGTCACCAATTCTGAATCCATGATGTTCAAACAAAATGGCTTCACCCCCATAACCAGATCGTGGGCACAACCGATAGAGTCAACATCAGCGGCTTCGTACATGGTTCACCCCTTTTCTTAATCATCCGACTCGTCAATATCATCAATCCATAGGTCGAAGTAGTTGATTATGGCTTCTGAATCGATCCAAAATGGCGCCCAAATCTTTGCGCTACGAATCAAATCCGAGGCTCGTCCGAGTTCAACTACTCGTGAGCGTTCATAGTTGTTCATGTTGTCGCCTCCTTTCTTGTTAACTGTGCAGTCTTTCACGTACATAAGCTGTTCGTGCAAGAGCTGTCGGGCGTTGCACCAGAGATGTGTGCGACGCACTCGCGCGTCCGTTGAATGCTGGCTCAAGTGTTTCGAGCCTTCGCAACCAGAATTCAAATGATAAAAACTTCAACAGCATCGCCAGGTGAATATCCTTCCCTAACCGGTAGCCCTCCACTGCTGAAACAAACGATTTCTGATTCACATAGCCATAAGATCCGATGCGACTGTTTTCAAAATATTGTCGCAATCTGGGCCATTCGTTCATGAATGCGCGGGCGATTGTTTCCTGCGGATTGCCTTTGTTGCGTCTTTTGACAATTGCCTCAGGAAGAACTCCGCTGAGCGCGCGCCGCATTAAGAATCTGCTCTTACCAAGTTGCACTCGCTGCGTGTGAGGAATTGCCTGCATGTACTCAACCAGCGGTCGCGCCAGGAATGGATAACTAATGTATCCATGCGTCATCTCGCTGCGCCACCCGGCGGCGATGCTTCTAATAGCGGTCCAAAATCCCAATGCCTGATCATCCGCGCTCGGCGTATCACAGCTAAAAGGCGAACGAGCAACATGACGACTGCGCAACGATAGCTCGTCCACAAATTGGTTCAGCAGATAGTTTGGAACAATCCCGGCTTTTCTTGTCTCGTAACGCATTCGTATTGGAGGCGGAAGCAGGAGCCTGACGGCATCCCGAAGCAGAGTCACGTACGGACGCTTTGTACGTCGACTCCACGCTTTCAGTCTTTCGTGGAAACTCTTGAACCTAAATGCAACCAAGAGGTCAGCTAACTCCGGAGCGGGGTATTGCTGCGCGCAGGCAATCTCATCACCACCCACACCGCTTAGCAGCACGCGTGCATTGGTGCGCTCCATAAGATTCCTGATCTGGCGATGCTTGGCTTCACAAAAGAGGAGCGGATTGAGGTTACTGAGTGCATTCTCGGTTGAAAGCGTTGAGAAGAGCGGATAGTTCGTTTCGTCAATGTGATATCCCGTGCGGCCGACATGCTCCTCGATAAATCGGATGTATTTCGTCTGGTCTGAAGTCGGCGAACCGCTCGAAACAAGAGAAACCGTGAAGAGTTCGGGAGCCGGCACATCACCGTTTTCGATCAGCTGGTGGGCCACGCAGACGATACTGGAACTATCGAGACCGCCGCTGAGATCACTGAACACAGGGCCATCGGTTCGCAATGGCCCACGAACAGCGTTGGTGAAATGAAATCTGAACCCTTCTTCATACTCCTCGTCAGTCTTGAAACGAATGGGCTTAACCCTTGCCAGATCCCAATACCGCTCTTCGCGTCGCAACCCGGACGCATTAAACATCACGACGTGAAAAGGCTTCACTGCATGGATTTTTCGGTAAGCAGTAAGTTCCGGCTCCGGGTCGTACATCAGATAGCCGGCGACGTAATCATTGTTGACTTCTAAAGGCGCAGGTGCGGCTTCGACCAATGGGCCCAACTCCGAAGAGCAGATCAGTCGTTCCTTGTCATAGTGATAGTAGAGAGACCGAGCGCCAATGTGATCGCGGGCAAGCAGAATCTTTTGAGTTGTTCTGTCAAACACAATCAGCGCAAACTCACCTACGAGATGCGCCGGAAACATTTCGCCCCACGTCCGATACGCAGCAAGTGCCAGCTCGATATCAGTCACCTGTACGCTGGCCTTCGGAAGGTGTCCGAGAGTCGATATCAATTCCTTACGGTTATCCAGACGCAGGCTTCCAGTGATCATGGTGTTGTTTGGACCACCAAGCGGCTGCACTTCCAGCCGTGATTGTTCATTCACATGAAAAGCGCGATAGCACATCCCAACCGATCCTGCCAATAGGATGTCGCCGCCGTCTGGTCCATTCGCTTGCAAGCTGTTCCAGAAAATTTCCAGTTGCTCTCTTTGGACATCCCGGATGGGCTGGCGATTGAAATTGTAGATTCCCGCAAATGCGCTCATAAGGCTCCCTGTTGGGGACTTACACCCTGCGAATCTCTCGATGCATGCTCTTCACGCTCTGCTGATCGTTTACGACATACCCTTCAACCTCACACCAAGCGTGAACTCTTATGGGAAATTCGTGTGCAGCCAACACCATCTCGGCGGGTACTCCGCGTTGTCGTAACAGGCATGTCACAACTGCTGAATGCTGTAGGCACATGGCTTTTTTCGGGTAATACATTTGTGCACGATCGACCATTGCGCGCACCTGCCGGCAGATTTCGAAGTTCGCCTTGCTTGGTTCAACCGTGCGCCAACGATGAACTTTCTCAATTAGCGATCTGAAACCACGGAACCTCAGCAGCAGATCGAAAGTTAGTAAGCCAACGAACGCAGTTAACGTTTCGCGCCTGGAGACGTGGGTGATAGGGCGTGGTTTCGCGGCTGCTTCAACTGCAGTCCAGGACGAAACTGCTTCACCAGTGTTGGAGGTTGTTCCACTGACATTATCCCTAATCCGGTAAGCCGTTTTACCTCCCGAATTAAGGCGTTCGAGGAGATTCATTTCAGCCATTTTGCATAGAAATGCACTCGTGTCGGATCGCAATTGTTCGTGCGAGACTTCGTATGAGAACTCTCCTTCGGCATTAATCGCCTCAAACTGATCTCCGAGTCGCTGCACAACCTCATCAACCGTGAACTCAGTTGCCGCATCCTCCAGCACCATCCACGTCAAGGTGCCGATACTGTTCAACTTGCAAATTCGATCGTCTGCGATTGAAAGCAGCACGCTACCGTCTTTGTGCCTTCGCACTCTTTCGGTATGCGATCCGAACCGAGTGTCCATTGAGGTCGTTGTTACTGACATCAAACTAGTTCCTTCCGCTTTCTTCGCCGCAGGCAGGTCGTCTTGCGCCTGGCTCGGCCTCACCCTAGACGGTCATGGGCCGAGCAATGCCCGCAAGCACATGTATTAAGTTCTGAACTGTTGATTTGTGAAACTTGGGGGGAAGTTGAGCTGCTTTGCTCAGATTACTTCAAGTTCCCGTCCAGGGCACCCTACGCTTCAATTGCAGTAACGCAGGAAGAATCTTTTGTCGTGCTTATGATCCTAAACAGAGTCCCAGGCGAATGTAGATCTTGGGCAGACTTTGAGTAGTGTCTCTGAAACTAGACCACCAAATTTTGTTTACTATCCCAAGCAGATGCGATCGGTATGTTCGACTGTTCTAACGGGGCAGCAATCTCGCCAAAGTGCATGTAGACCACACGATCGGCCCAACGGGTGGGAAACGGACGGTGTGAGATGATTACCGTTGTCACATTGCGCAGAAAACCATCGAGTTCCGTCAAGAGAAGCTTTTCGGTAGGCTCATCGAGCGCGGAAGTACATTCATCAAGAATGAGAATTTTCGGCTGCTGTAACAATGCTCGCGCGAGCGCAACCCGTTGACGTTCGCCACCGGATAATCTATTGCCGCGGGGTCCGAGAGGCTCATCCAACCCGTTCGGCAGCCGATTTATGAGTGCCTCAAGCTGGACCAGCTTTGTCACCGTTGCAAGTTCGGCAGGCGTGGCTCGAGGATTTCCAAATAAGAGATTCTCACGCAAGGTCACATTGAACAGAACCGGATCCTGCGGCACAAAGATCACGCACGACCGCAAACTTTTTAATTTGAGGTCGCGCACATCAGTTTCATCGACTAATACGGCTCCTGATCGCACGTCATACAAACGAACCATGAGCTTTGCTAAAGTGCTCTTCCCGTTGCCGCTTGTTCCTGCGAGCGCAACCCGTTCTCCAGGGCGGATCCGCAAATTGATCCCATCTAGAACCTTACGATCAGGGTTGTAATCGAAGAACACTTCCTTCAAGTCTATTGCGGGAACATTTGCTTGAAGCGCCTGTGCTCGTGGGTTATCGTGAAGCACTTGCTTCGCTTCCAGAACCTCGATCAAGCGGCGCACACTCGCCGCAGCGCGCTGAAACTTTGAATAGATATCAACTACACCATAGAGCGGCATGAAAAGCTGCAGAGTGTAGCCGTAGAACGCTACCAGACCACCTGCGGTCAACGATCCACTTATCACCTGATAACCGCCATAACACAAAACGCCGGCCATGCCGAGAACAATGATCAAATAGAGGAGTGAGCTGAAAACAAGTTCGGTGACACGCCGCTTCATCTGCGCTCTAACGGCCCCACTCGAGATGCTTGCAAAACGCCGTGCCTCTCTTTGTTCGCAGGAAAGGAGTTGAACCTGCACGATCTCAGAGAGATGCTCCTCGAGAAATCCAATCACCCTGCCCGAGTGCTGCTGCACGTCATCCGATGCTTTGATTAGGTGCTGATGAAACTGCCGCCTCACGAGGATAAACAGCGGAATTAAAGGCAATACGATCAGCGTCAGCCGGAAATTGAGCGCCAGCATCGCCGCCATAACTAGACAAAAGACTGTCAGGATCCGTAAGGCAGCTGGAATCACCTCGCCACTCAAGCTAGATGCCTGGTCTACGTCGATTTGGACGCGATGTAATGTGTCGCCCACAGGTGTGTTGTCGTGATATTCCGCTGAGAGTCTTTGGAGGTGGCGCAGCAAATTCAATCGTGAAGAAAATGCCATCTTTTGGACGGCGCGAAAGTTCAGAATTCCCGCGAGCCCGTCAAATCCCATACGTCCAATGTAGCTGAGAAAGAACGCTGCCCCTACCAGAGGTAACCTGCCTATGCGCCTGCCTGGGATAACGTCGTCGATCAGTAGTCTGACGATCAGTGGATCGAGAAGGACCAGCCCACTCGAAATGAGAATGCAAAAATAACTGGCGACGTGCAGGCGAAAAAACGGCCTTGCTTGCGACGCAAGCCACTGAAATTCGCGGGAGCGTTTCATTCGAATTTATTTATTCTCGAAAAACAGCAGCAGGGCCTAAAATATGTGCGGTTGCTTAGTATTCCGAGCGAGAACCGATTTGCCTAATGAATTTTTTGGCAAGGTCGCTTCGCGTGACGACTGTTTGCTTAGGATTCCAAGCACCGGTGGCGGCAGTCAAGATGCTGATCCTCTGCCCGTCGCTCTTCGTTTGGAAACCTTCACTTCCTCTGATTCGAGATCGATGCAACTAGTGCTATAGCCAATTACGCGACCAACGATCTCCGCTTCCCTTGGATAATTGAATCGCCGCACCCTTGCCCGCGATAAATGATGAGGAATGATGAGCAACTGATTGCCTTGCAATTCGCACCAACCAACTGCATACGCCTCTCTCAATTCAATAAAGTAGATCGGTCGGTCATGTTCGTTGCGCCAAACGTCGTTAGCCAGCTTGTATTGGGTTGTATCGACCTTGAGAAGTGCGCCTGGTCGGATCATGGGATACATCGTGAAGTCGCCTAGCCCGAGATGAGCATGGAGGATGCCATGCGCATCATCCTTGCCGTTATCAGACTGTGGCGTCAGCGGTATCAGGCCCGTCTCCTCATGAGGGCTCGAGTTCTCTAACGCCCCTTCTTCTCCCGAGACCAACTGCGTCAGATGCGGGTCGGCGATGGTCTCGTACTTTTCCTTATCCTCGACGTCAACGTTGTAGAGCCGAAGCAGGTCCAGAAAGTTGGTCCGGTAGATGACGCTCAGACTAAACAGCTTGGGGATGCTTGGTTCGGAGACGCCGTTTTCGAGTTGGGCCAGCCAGCCATTGGAAATACAGAATCTCTTGTCGCCTTTAACGCCCGCGATCCGCCGGCTTGCTTGTTCGACTTCACGGCCGGTGATGTTGCGTCGATTGCGCAGCGTTTTCAGCTCCTGACCAGCCAACACAATAAGCTCTCCATTGCTCATGCCGGGAGGTGATTGACCTGGGCTCTGCAATCGTTTGTTAAATCAGGAGTAAAGCCACAACGATTTGATTCGGGAGGGTGTAGTGCCGCTATCCAACTGCAAGACCGGCGGAGTTTACAGGAACAAACATGATCAATGCTTACACGAACATCTTTTGTCCGGGATCGTGGAAAGAAAAGGAGGGTCCGCAAGCCGTTAAGATGTTTTGTTTTGGTGATTTAAGTTTGTGAGAAGCGGTCCTTAAGGTTCTTACCTGATGGCAGCCTAAGGTCCGGGAAATGAGAGGAATTCTCAGAACGGCGTTTTATGCGGTACTTGCAAACAGTTGATAGTCGTACGCTTACGTCGTGGATAACTATCGACAATTGTTCGGCATCACGGAAAATCTAACTCCGCTTCGGATAAACCACACCTACAACCTGTCCAATAATCTCCACCTCGTCACGATTGAATTCCTCGCGTAAGTTTCCTGAGGCGGGATGAGGTATCAGAACGATCTTGTCGCCCGGCGCGTTTTCGGCGTAGACGCACGTGAGCCCGTTCGGCGTCAGAACATAAAACAACTCGCGCTCGTGAAAGCTCACATTCTCAGCCGGAGATACCTTGTTTAGGAGTTTGTTCACCAGCAGACGGCTACCGGGCGGCGCTATCGGTGTTGCATTCCTGTCCTCATCACCAACAACAACGTACGCCATGTACGGGGCATAAAACGATCCGAGATACTCGACTTCAACGTCGGACCAACGCTTCAACGAACCCTCGAAGAACTGCGTGTCCTCGAGGTTCGCATCTTCGCGAACGATTGGCATCTTTATTTTGCGATGACGCGCCACCGCATCGAGCGGTACTTCGTGAGTCCGTGCACGACTCATCTCCACCTGGTCCATGAAACGTCGTTCCGGTTGTAGACCGATAGACGCATCCATGTCGGCGCGCGCGAGGTTGAGAATGATGCGCAGACTATCAAGCTTTGCGGTGCCGGGTTGGCGAATACTTCCACTGATGATATTTCCCAACGTCGACTTCCCAATACGCATGTCCGAATTGTTATTGAGCTTTGCCAGGCGTTCGCTTTCCGCAACGATGTCTTTGTAACTCAGACCAAGAAGTTTCATCGACGTCAGAATAAGGTTACCCAACGGCGCGTTTGTTTGACGTTGCGGGCGGCCCCGCTTTGCTTTGCCCGGACGGCGGCCCCGTTCAGAGGCAACCTCATTCCTGCGTGATTGAGTCATGCAAACGTGAGTCTCCTATCTCCAAACATTGTGACAGGGAGGTATTCCGACTCGTTTTTTAATGGGGCGAGATCTACCGGGAGGATGGTGCGGATAAATCTTACACTACCATGGTCCTTTTTGAATAAAGAATACGCGTTCTTGTTTAAACCGAATAATGTTCGCCCGCTGGAGGTTTTATGTCTTGTCCATCCCCGGACCTCTTGTGCAGAGCTGTTTCTATTAGCCTGGCGATTGTTTTATTGATCGCCGGCGCCCCGAAAAGTTCGGCTGCGCCATTGCTGCAAAGTCAAACCGCGCCGATCCCCCTCGAGTTATCCAAGCCTATCGAACGAGCGATCAATGCCGGCGAAACACATTCCTACACGTTAACTCTCACCGCAGGTCAATACGCTTACATTACTGTCGACCAGCGCGAAGTTGACGTCGTTGTGTCTATTTACACACCCGAAGGATCTAAAGTCGCGCGGGTCGACAGTCCTAACGGCAATCACGGCATCGAGCCGGTCTCAGTGGTTGCCGAAACTTCGGGCGCGTATCGAGTGGAAGTGCTGTCGACGTCGCCGAAGAAGCCAGGCAAGTATGAAGTGGAAGTGGAAGACTTGCGCGTCGCTACCGAGAACGACCGCAACCGTGTGAAGGCACAAACACTCTTTACCGAAGCGAAGGCTTTGCGTAACGAGAGAACACAAAAATCCTATCAACAAGCGATTGAAAAATACGACGCCGCATTCGTTATCTGGCAAAACCTCGACGAGAAATTGATGCAAGCGTTCACGCTCCATGAAGTGGGGAATATCTACGGCGACATCGGCGAGTTTCAGAAGGCGATCGACTCGCATACCAAAGCCGCTGCGTTCTACAAAGAAGCGAAGTGGCCGCGTGGCGAAGCCGACGTAACCGTGAATATTGGTTGGGTGTACGGAGAGTTGGGCGACACTCAGAATCGTCTCGCGATGTACGATCGAGCAGCAGCGATCTATCAAACAGTCGGCAACATCGACCCGGTGCTGATCAGCAACTTCGGTACGACGTATGCGAAGCTCGGACAATATCAGCGCGCGCTCGACATCCACCTGCACGTGCTGGAAATGCGACGCCCACTTGGGGAACCTCTCGGGCTCGGTATCACTCTCCGCAATATCGGCGACTGTTACGAACACCTTGGAAACAAGCAGAAGGCGCTCGACTACTTTAACGAGTCGCTTCCGTACATGGAGAAGGCCGGCAACCACTTTTACACGGCCTCAACCCTGATGAACCTGGGACTCATCTACGAAAGTCTGGGGCAAAAAGAGAAGGCTCTTGACTATCTCAATCAAGCGCTCAAAGTTCGCCAAAGGATTAGCGATGAGAGAGGAATCGGAAGCACGCTCTTTTATATCGCTAGAGTCCAACGCGATCTCGGCAATCTCACCGAGGCCCGCAAACAAATCGAAGCAGCGTTAGAGCTCGTTGAGAAGTTGCGGACCAGGGTTGCCAGCCAGCAGTTACGCGCTACGTTCTTCGCTTCGGTCCAGCAGTTTCGAGAGTTTTATATCGATCTCCTGATGCGTTTACACAAAGAGAATCCTTCACTGCATTTGGACGCCGCGGCTTTTAATGCGAGTGAAACAGGACGCGCGCGTTCGTTGCTCGAGTTGCTGAGCGAAGCAAACGCGGAAATTCATCACGGCGTCGATCCGCAACTGTTGGAACGAAAACGTAGTTTGGAAGAATCAATTGCCGGCAAAGCCGACCGCCAGATGCGCTTGTGGAAAGAAAACCCTACGGAAGATCAAACGGCAGCAGCAGCAAAAGAGATCGCAGCACTCACGACCGAATACGAACAGATCGAGGCGCGCATTCGCGACACGAGTCCACGCTACGCAGCGCTAACGCAACCGCCGCCACTCAACCTTGAAGAAACTCAGAAGCAGGTTCTCGATGCCGACACCGTGCTACTCGAATACTCAATCGGCGAACACAAGAGTTTCCTTTGGGCAGTCACGCCCGACTCAATCAAGTCGTATGAATTGCCTAACCGCGCGACGGTGGAACCGCTCGCGCGGCGTGTTTACGAACTGCTGACCGAACGTAACCAAAATGTCGCGAACGAGACACTCGAGCAGAGACGACAGAGATTGGAATCTGCCGACGCCGAATATGTGAAAGCCGCCGCGAGTTTGAGTCAGACAATCCTAGGACCAGCCGCTGCCGAGTTGAAGAATAGGCGACTGCTGATCGTGAGCGACGGAGTGTTGCAGTTTGTTCCGTTTTCAGGTTTGCCCGATCCGACAAACGGGCGGCCTCTGATGCTGGACCACGAGATCGTGACTGCACCGTCGACAGCAGTGGTCGCGTCGCTTCGACAAGAAACAACCAATCGCAAACCGGCGCCCAAGACTCTGGCCGTGTTCGCCGATCCGGTTTTTTCCACTGACGATTCTCGCGTTCTGATTGCAAAACGTGCCCACGCTGCGCGGGAGGAAAAAACATCGGGGACAGACGCCGTCAGATCAGCTTCGGAGGTTGGCCTGAGCGACTTGAGACGATTACGATTCAGCCGTCAGGAAGCCGACGCGATCACGCGTTACGCCACGCAAGACTTGAAACTCGAGGCCGTTGACTTCCAGGCAAACCGCGCACTCGCGACCAGCGCTGAACTCGGCCAGTATCAGATCGTCCACTTCGCTACGCATGGTCTAATCAACAACACGCATCCGGAACTTTCCGGAGTTGTGTTGTCACTCGTTGATGAGAAGGGTCGCCCGCAGAATGGATTCCTGCGTCTATACGATCTGTACAATCTTAAACTCTCGGCCGATCTCGTGGTGTTGAGTGCGTGCCAAACCGCGCTTGGCAAAGAGATCAGAGGCGAAGGTCTCGTCGGGCTGACGCGCGGATTCATGTACGCCGGAGCGCCTCGTGTGGTCGCGAGTCTGTGGCAAATAGACGACCGGGCGACGGCGGAATTTATGAAACGCTTTTACGAAGGAATGCTCGGACAAAAATTGCGACCCGCTGCTGCGCTGCGTGCGGCCCAGGCGTCGATGTCTAAAGATCCTCGGTGGCACGAACCTCACTACTGGGCCGCATTCACTCTGCAAGGCGAGTGGAAATAGCCACAAAAAGGCACAAAAAGCACAAAAATGAGTGAGACCATCTTTGTGCTTTTTTGGCATCGTACTTGCGAAGTGATCGAGAGAACTAATTATGACGAGCAATGCGCCATGGTGGTGGTTTGAAGGCGGTACAGAAATCTGTTCGATGTGTGGGCAGCCGTACGCATATCAAACAGGATCTTACTGTCGCGACTGCGACTGTAAGATTTGTCCGATGTGCTTACAGGAAGGCGAAAATCACGAGGCACTTTGTTCCACTTGTTGCGAACAAGAATAGAGAGATTTTATGGCAGCGCGCGCTATCTGGAAAGGCGAAATAAAACTCGGCACGACTAAAGTGCCCGTCAAACTTTATTCGGCGGTGCAGGATCGCACCGTGCGATTTCACGTGCTCGACGATCGTCAAAAACAACGTGTGAAGCAACACATGATCGATCCCGACTCGGGCGATGAAGTGCCGGCGGAAGAGATCCAAAAAGGGTATGAGATCGAACCGGGGAAGTATGTGATCCTGACGAAAGAGGATCTCGAGACACTCGAGCCGCCGCCTTCTCGCGATATCGAGATCGTGGAGTTTGTTCCGCAAGCCAAGATTAGCCAGCAGTGGTACGAACGTCCTTACTATCTCGGTCCCGATGGTAGCGATGAGAAAGACTACTTCGCACTCGCCGAAGCGTTGCAGAACAAAGAGAGCGAAGGCATCGCGCATTGGGTGATGCGCAATAAGTATTACTCGGGCGCACTCCGCGCGATCGACGATTATCTCTATCTCTTCACGTTGCGTGATGCGAATGAAGTGATTCTCGCTGACCAGCTCACGAAGCCAACGGGCGCGGCGCCGACTCAGAAAGAACTGGCGATGGCGAAGCAGTTAGTGGAGATGCTGCAGGGCGAGTTCAACCCAACGGAATACAAGGATGAATATCGCGAGCGCGTGATGGAGTTCATTGAGAAGAAAGCCAAGGGACATGCGCCGCGACTGAAGGCTGTTAAAACAAAACGGAAGACAGAGGCACTGGACAATGTTCTGGCGAAGAGCATTGCGTCGTTGAGAAAGGAGAAACGCGCTGCCTAGAACTACACGCAAAAGTGCTGAACCCGAAGAGGAGACTGCCGGTGGACGCCCGTTCTGGTCCGGAACGCTGACGTTTGGACTCGTGAGTGTGCCGGTGCAATTGTTCCCAGCGGCTCGTTCGAATCGTACTGCTCTGCGCATGCTTGGACCAGATGGACAACCGCTGGCGCGGAAGTATTACGCGGAGAAGACGGGTAAGGATCTTGACGCCGACGAAGTGGTGCGAGGCTACGAGATCGATAAAGAAAAATACGTGATCGTTACTGACGAGGAGTTGGACCGGCTCGCTCCCGAGAAGACGCGTGACATCGATCTCAAGCAGTTTGTACCGGCTGATTCGATTCCGCCGCTTTATTTCGAACGTGGATATTTCCTGACGCCGGCCGCCGGTTCGCAGAAAGCTTATAAACTGCTCGCCGAGACTATGGACGAGAGCGGGCTGGCCGGTGTCGCCACTTTTGTGATGCGTGGCAAAGAGTATCTTGTCGCCATTTTTTCCGACAAAGGTATTCTACGCGCCGAGACGATGCGTTTCGCGGATGAGCTGCGCTCGCCGTCTGATATTGGTCTGCCGAAGAAGAAAGAGGCACCGAAGGCGACGGTTAGTAAATTCGAGAAACTAATCGCAAGCAAATCGAAGAAACAGTTCACGCCGACGAAACTGGCGGACAAACAAACCGATTCGCTTTCGAAGTTAGTAAAGAAGAAGCAGGCGAAACGCTCGAACGTCGTGAAGGTGGAAGAAGAAGCCGATACCGATCACAAGGTGGTCGACCTGGTGAAGATCTTGAAGCAAAGTCTGGGCGGAAAAAAATAAAACCATCCACAGATTACACAGAGTTTTCCTTTAAATTTTATCTGCGTAATCTGTGGATGGTTTTACTCGACTTTAATCATTCTCCACTTCCCTTGCCTGAAGCGGATCACACTCAACACACAACGCGTCGCGTGTCCGCCGAGAATCGCGAGCCAGATATCAATCGGATCGAGCGTGCTCGTTTCCTTGATCACAAAACACGTCCCGAGCGGCACGATGATCTGCGAGATGATTGAAATGTATAGCGGGCTCCGCGTGTCTCCAGTTCCCTGCAACCCGCCGGTGTAAGTCAAGGCGACGGTAATGAACAGGCCTGAAACACTCAACACACGCAGTAACTGAACTCCAATCTCAACAACCGCCGGGTCGTGCATGCCGAAGATCGCGAGGAGTTGGCGCGGAAAGAACAAAAAGAAGATCCCCACAAATGCCGCGCCCGCGAGGCCGAAGCGAGCCGCAACGTGCACAGCAGCGTCCGCGCGCTCGGGTTTTCGTGCGCCCAGATTTTGACCAGCCACCGCTGCGGCCGCACCCATCAATCCCACGGATGTCCAGGTAATCAACGAAAACAGTTCTGTATACGAAACGGCGAACGCTGCCTGCGACGCCGCACTCTGTGCCAGTGAACCAATGAACGACAGCATGAACACGCCACCGATATTCATCGCAATTCCCTGCACACCCGTCGGCAATCCAAATTTGAAGATCGATTTGATGATGGACCAGTCTGGCCCATAACCTCCGCCACGAGGGATCGCGATCACCCACTTCCCACTCCATAATCGTGCGAGCGCGAAGATCGCGACGAGCCCTGAGGCGATACAGGTTCCCATCGCCGCACCTTTTGTTCCGAATGCTGGAATCGGACCAAGTCCACGAATCAGCATTATGTTCAGAGCAACGTTGAGTACGGTCATCGTTAGCCCGAGCATCATCGGTGTGCGCGCGTCGCCGGCTGAACGCAGTGCGCCACCCAGCATGAAGAACACCATCATGCCGAGACTGAAGACGAACATGATGCGCAGAAATGGAAGAGCTTCCGCTTTGACGTCAGGAGCCGCATTGACGAGGTTGAGTAAGGAAGGTGAGAGGAAGTAACCGATGGGAGCGAGGACTCCGAGTGCAAGAAAAATTGCGGTAAGAAACGCCTGATAGACGGTGCGATTTACTTTTTCCTCGTCACCGGCGCCGGCGAAACGCGCCACGAGCACGCTCATTCCCGTAAACAACGACGAAATAAAGACGATCACGACGAGAAAAATCTGCCAGCTCACGCCGATCGCCGCATTCGCTTTGAAACCGACGAGATTGCCGACAAGCGCGTGGTCCACCATGCCCTGCAAGCCACCGATAACATTCGTGAGCATCGTCGGCCACGCGATCTTCCACACTGCCGGTTGCAGTGGTCCTTCGACGATCGAACGATCGTAGCGAGGTTTGGCTGCGACCGGTGGTTTAGTCTCAGTCGCTATTGATGCTGTGGCAGCATTCGACATAGTAAGCAGATAACAAGTCAGAATGAACAAGTCAGGAAGGGGGCTTGCCCCCGCTGAATAGGCGAACGAGCGGGGGCAAGCCCCCTTCCTGACTTGTTCATTTCTTTAAGCGTTTCTCTAACTTTCTTACGCGCGCCAGAAGTCGCGCACTCTCGATCTTTTCCGTGACTGCCGGGAATTCCGCAGTGGCGCCGCGCCAGCGCAACTCGTCGACGTCCTTAAAGAGCGGTGCATTCGTACGCAACGTCGCGAGATCTTTAAAAAGCAAAGCACGCGCGCGATTCTCTTTGTTCAGGACATCCTCGCCGAAGTTTTCCAATGCTCCGTAACGATTGATGAGTGTTGCCGCAGTCTTTGGCCCACATCCGGAAATTCCGGGAAAACCATCCGCCGAATCGCCCACTAGCGCGAGATAATCAGGAATGAACTCCGGAGCCACGCCAAACTTTTCCCGCACCTCTGCTGCGCCACGAATCACGCCGCTGCGCCTGTCAACTTGTACCACACGGTCCTCGACGACGCATTGCGCGAGATCTTTGTCCGGCGTCCAGATACAAACCTTTTCGACCCGCTCATCCTGAGCTGCTAGATGCGCAGCAGAAGCGAGCGCGTCGTCAGCTTCCAGTTCGACCATGGCCCAAACAACTACGCCCATTGCTTCAAGCGCTTCCTCGAGCGGAGTAAACTGCGTGCGCAATACACGTTCGATGCCTGCGCCCGTTTTGTAACCCGGCCAGAGATTATTCCGAAACGATTCGATGATGTGGTCCGTCGCCACGCCGATATGTGTCGCACCGTCCTCGAGCAGTTGCGCTACTCCGCCTAACACCCCGGCAACGGCGCCAAACGGCGGATCGGTCTTCTTGAAGCGACGGATTCCGTAGAAGTTGCGGAAGAGTTCGTACGTGCCGTCCACGAGATGTATGATCATACGCGTCAGATGTTAGCATTCAGGGTTAAAAAAACTCTCAGCCGCGTTGTCGAAATCGTCATTGCTCGTTCGACTAGTGAATAGAAGGGCGGGAAATAAGCTCAATTTTGAATGAACTGAGGAGATATTAAGATGCGAGTGATGGTGATTATCAAAGCCAATGCGGACTCAGAGGCTGGAGTTATGCCGAGCGAGAAGATACTCGCCGATATGGATAAGTTCAACGAGGAATTGGTGAATGCCGGTATCTGGATCGAAGGCGAGGGACTTCACCCGACTTCGAAAGCTAAACGAGTAAAGTTCTCCGCCGGCAAGCGCCTCGTCACTGACGGTCCATTTGCCGAGACTCGTGAACTGATTGCGGGTTTTTGGATCTGGAAAGTCAAATCGATGGATGAAGCGGTTGAGTGGGTCAAGCGCATCCCGTTTGATGAGGAAGTGATGAGCGACGAAGAAATCGATATTCGTCCGCTTTTTGATGCTGAAGATTTCGGACCGGAATTAACCCCCGAAATGCAAAAGCTGCAGGATAGAATCCGGGCGAAGGATTCGCAATTTAAGGAATAGTATTAGCCGCGGATTTACACGGATGAACGCGGATCAGAATTTCATTTTCCGAAAGAATACAACGCACTGCGAGTGCGGATGTAGATGTGGCCGTCGGCGATTGCGGGTGTTGCATAACACTCATCGTCCAATTCGTTGACGGCCAGAACTTGCCAGTCGCCTCCAGCTTTGAGCACTGAGACCTGGCCTCCCTGTCCTATTAAGTAAACCTTGTCATCGGCTGCAACTGGCGACGAGAAGTATTTGTCGATCGCTCCGTGCAGACGACCTTGCTTGAGCACGTTGCCGGTTGCCGGATCAAACGAAAGCAGAATGCCGCTGTCGTTAATCATGTAAAGCACGCCCTGATATAGAAGCGTCGATGGAACCTGCGGCACCGGTTTCGTATAACGCCAGCGAATCGCATTGGCAGTCTGATCGCCCTTGCCGCCCATCTTGATTGCGAGCAAGCCATTCTCCGACGCCATCATCGCGCGAAACACTTCCCAATCTCTCGCGTTCAACTTCTCGTCGCGATTCATGTCAAAGGCTTCGAAGGCAGCCACAAGCATCTTGTCCATCGGCGCAGTACCACCGGCCGCAGTGATCTCAGCCTTCGTGATCATCTTGTCTTTATCTTTGTCGTACGCGGCGAGCCCTTCTTCGAACGAAATCGTCGGCACCTGTCTGCCGGGCTGGTTCTGGGGAAATCCCCAGCCATTGATGTAGAGATATTCAGAGTCGTGACTCGCGATCGACTTCATCTCGCACGCAAGACCACGAACCCACCACACTCTTTTGCCGTCAGCTACCGAGTATGCTGACAATTGAAAAGACTCTGGAACGATGATCTGCTTTGGACCGTCCGCGGGTTTATAGACGATCGGCGTCGAGTAGCCCGAGATCACGATCGGTCGATCGATTTTCCAACGAACCTTTCCGGTGTCTTTATCGACTGCGACCATATAGGAAGAGGGGTTGTCTTGATCAATAGGCAATATGATCTTGTCGTCAACTAGAATGGGCGATGCGCCGAATCCGTAGAACATGTTGAATGGACCAAGCCCGAGCTTCCAGCGCTCTTTTCCAGCCGGGTCGTACGAAATCATTCCGAAGTCCTGGAAGAAAACGTAGACGTTAGTGCCGTCAGTTACCGGACTCGGAGACGCCGGACCATTCACGTTCTGCAAACGTCCAGCTTGCGCACGTGGCGCTTCTTTTTGCCAGAGAATCTTCCCCGTTTGTCGATCCAGACAGATCACAAACAGCTTTTCCTTGTCGTGTGCGGTTAGGAAGATCCGATCGCGTGTCAGCACCGGGGACGAATGGCCTGGCGGAAGTGCGGTTTTCCAAACTACGTTCTTCGTTGGTCCAAACTCCGCCGGCAAACCCTTGGTTTCAGAAACGCCGGTTCCATTCGGGCCACGAAACTGTGACCAGTCGTCACTGGCCAGGCTGGTCGGTACACACGCAAATAGGACCGCGACAAGAAGGGTGATGAGCTTTAACATTGTTCTGGCTCCCTCGGAAAGTAAGCAGATAATAACGCCTTCACGGTTCAGGGTAAATCTGTGTAATCTGTCGGTTGAAAGGAACCCGATACGGATGAAAACAATCTTGCTCCTCCTGGCATTTGTCGCGTTTGTGACGGGCGCGCCTGCGCAGACTCCGACGATGCAAAAGGATCGCCAGGTGCTTTTAGACTTTCGCATCGACCGGAAATTAAACGACGTCAGAATTCCAGCAGCGACTCAAAGAAACGTTCTCTCAAAAGTGTTTCGCCGGTACCTGACTGACTCGAATCGTTGTAACTCCGGAGTCGATACAAGCAAGGGCACAGATCCACTTGCCGAGGCACGCAAGGCAGGTCAGATGGTGCCGTCGATTATCGACATGACGACCGGGAGCTTCACCGCGGCAAACCAGACGCAAACTCTTTACGTGATTTCGGTGAGTGAGTGCAACGCTTCGCACGCTGATAACTTCGGCACGAAACGCGTCGCGATCTTCTCGGGCCAACAACTGGTCGCCGATGTCGACGCTGATTTCGCGAGCAGCATCGTGCGCAAGACTGATCTCAACAGCGACGGCATCGACGAGCTTTTAATGAACACCGGCGATATGTCCATGGGAACGCTGACTGAGATGGCCACGCTCGTTAGCTTTCAAGGTGGACGCCGCCGCGTAATCCAGGACTTTGGTGCGGTCGTCGAGGATTCCTGCGCTGCAGAAATGCCAAGCTCCACGTCCGAAGCTTCAGTGATTTACATTTCCGACGTCGTTCCCGGCAATATGCCGAAGATCACACAGGAGAATTACAGTTCGAGCTGCCGTGGCAAGACAAGACACTGGCGACTCGTCTCGCGCGGGAAAAGGCAGTAAATTTGGAGTGCGGTAACTTGTTACCGCTTTTGGTAAAACATAACAAAGCGCCAACAAGTTGGCGCACTCCAAAGAGGCGAAGAAATGGCAGAACTGTTGCAGGAATATACGACCGTTGTGGTTGGCCCGGACGGTACGACTTATACGGTGCGTAGTTACGGAGAAGAGCGGGCCGACGGAACATGGATCGGCTGGATTGAATTTGAGCCGGATGATTCAACCAGCCCGACACTCTTGACCGATCAGGAAACGTCACAACCCAATCGCGTCGCCGTTGAATACTGGGCTACTGGTCTGGAGTCGGTTTACTTCGAGGGCGCATTCGAACGCGCCAAGTAGGGCACGGATGCGAGCAAGCACATTTATTGCATGTCTGCTTTGTATGATTCCGGCGTTTGGGCAGCAGAAGCCGAAACAGATCGTCATTGCGGCAAGCACTGTGTTTGACGGCAAGGGCGGTATCGTTCACAACACGCGCATCGTTATCGAAGGCTCGAAGATCGTTCGCATCGATCCGAAAGCCGGACCAGTCGATTACGATCTGCGCGGTCTGACGGTGTTGCCGGGATGGATCGATAGTCACGTCCACATCACCTGGATTTTTGGACCTGACGGTAAAAGCGCAGGGGGAGGCGGAACGTCACAGTTTGCCGTTGACGCCGCCGCTGCTAACGCCAAAGTCACCTTAATGGCCGGTTTCACCACGGTGCAGAGTGTCGGCTCGCCAGCCGATATACCACTGCGCGATGCGATCGCAAAAGGAACTCTGCCCGGTCCTCGAATTCTCACTTCTGCTCAACCGCTCTTCGGCCAGGGCGATCAGACCGGCACGCCAGACGAGATTCGCGCGTTTGTCAGAAAACAAAAAGAAGCTGGTGCTGACCTGATCAAGATCTTTGCCGCAGGCAGTGTTCGCCGCCCGGAGATGTTGTTGTCGCAGGAACAGCTAAACGCCGCTTGCGATGAAGCGAAGAAGCTTGGCTTGCGCACGCTTGTTCATGCTTACAAAGACGCAGTTGGTGCAGCCGTTCGTGCCGGATGCACGCAGATTGAACATGGAACGCTCGCTAGCGACGACGATTTGAAGTTACTGGTTCAGAGAGGCGTGTGGCTCGATCCGCAGGCGGGACTGGTGATGGAAAACTATCTGACTAACAAGGACAAGTTCCTCGGCACGCCCGGCTTTCCCGAAGAAGCGTTCACAACCATCAAAGAGATAATCCCGTCGTATCACGCGTTTTTCAAACAAGCGCTGAAGGTTCCGGGTTTGAAGATCGTCTTTGGATCTGACGCCCTCGCAGGCTCGCACGGAAGAAACGCCGAGGAGTTTATCGATCGCGTGCGTGATGGCGAAGCCGATCCGATGGCGGCGATGGTTTCCGCCAACTCACTCGCAGCCCAGGCAATGGGCATGAACAATCAGATCGGCTCGATCGCGCCAGGATTGGAAGCAGACATCATCGCCCTCGACGGCGATCCGTTAAAAGACATTACCGCCGTGCGTCGCGTGGTTTTTGTGATGAAGGGCGGAGTTGTCTACAAGAACTCTCACTAATTGTAAGCCACAAAAAAGCACAAACAGATCACTCCAAATTTTACCCGTGGAATAGATCCTGCCTGTAACCAAAGCAGACCCCCAAGTGTCTATTGATTAGGTCGGGCTCTCTCCAAAGAACAGGTGGAAGAGCCCGATTAGTTTTTTGTGTTAAAGGGGAAACAACGATGAAAAGAGTACTGGGAATCGTGTTGGCATTGAGTACGTTGGCTGTTGTTCCGGTCGCTGCAAAAGCTGCTGATGTATCGCACCAGAACAGCAACGTCACTGCGAGTTCAGCGCCGCAGTGGCAACGTGATCGGTATGGCCGGCGTTATGACAGGCGTTGGGAGAACCGCCGCCGTTCAGTGACCCGGCAACGATTGGTTCGTTATGGCCGGCGTCTCTATCGTGAAACTTATGTGGTGACTTACTGGCCGAATGGCCGGACTGACACCCGATTGATCAGTCGCACACGCGTTGGCTAAGAGCGAAGTGCGACTTTAGAACAAGGAAGGTCGAAAGATGAAAGGAAAATATTTGCGAAAGATTGGCGGTCTTGCTCTCACCGCGCTCATGTTGTTGGGCATCGCGTTCGTCTCGACGAGCGAGGTGCAGGCACAGAGCCGGCGCAGAGTAATAATCGTTCGTCCTTACCCCTATCGCATATATCGTCCGTTTGGATTTAGAAGCTGGGGATATCCGTACGGATGGGGATATTACGATCCCTGGGGTTTCAACTACCGGTACAACCATTACGTGTTTGATAACAGCGAAAAGGCGTCGATTCAGGCATACAAGGATGGCTTCAAAACCGGCAAGGACGATGGTAAGAAGAACAAGAGCTTTGATCCCCAGCGCTCTCACTACTTCCAGGAAGCGGGGTTCGGAAACTTCGCCGAAGTTTACCGGCCAAGCTTCCAAAGAGGTTACCAGGATGGTTACAGAGAAGGTGCTAACCAACGCCGTGTTGGGTAACGCCTAACTGTTTTTTGACAGGATTACAGGATTTGCAGGATTTACAAGATGAATCCCGTTAATTCTGCAAATCTTGTAATCCTGTCTCTTGCTATTTCAACAACTTCGAAACTTCGAGCACTTGCTCGGGCCTCGCTCGCACCCAGTAGTTCTCAGTCACATTGATCCAGCGCACTGTACCCGTTGAATCGACGAGAAACTCTGCCGGGCGCGCGATGTCATGACCATTCTCACCTGCTCCCGCATGAACCAGATCGTAACGACGAATCACTTCTACGTTCTGATCGGAAAGCAACGGGAAAGTATAACCAGCCTTCTGTGCGAGATCGCGCGAGACCTCAGGAGCATCAACACTGATCGCGACTGGACGTATTCCCGCTTCGTTGAGCTTGTCCAAACTCTTTTCAATACCCCGCAACTCGGAGTTGCACAGAGGTCACCAATAGCCTCTGTAAAAGATCAGTAACACGCCTCTTGGCGCGTTGCCGTTGATCGGAGCGGTCATTAGTTCGTTCAGCGACAACTGCTTGCCGGTCGTATCGGGAAGAGTAAAGTCCGGAGCTCGCTGGCCGACCTGTGGTGCGCCTTTTGACGCGGGCAACTGCCGTGCGATAACGAAGAACCCAAAAACAAAGAGTGCTATCACTACTAAACTGAATCCGCTCACGAGCACTGAGACAATCTTCGAGCGCGTGGGATGCGGGCGATCCGAAGCGAAGCCGCGTCGCAGTCCCATGAACAGCAACACTCCCGCTATCGCGAAGAGTACAAAGTTGGCCCATGGCAAATCCCGCGTAACCGGAAACCAAACGAAGATAAAGAAGAAACTCATGAAAGCCGCAATGGTGAGCAGTAAGCCCAGCCAGAGCGGCCAGTTGATGCGTCGTAAGTTCATGTTAATCCTGTCTATGGTCTATCGATAAAACGGTCTCAACTTAATCCTGCCATACGCGACAAACGCGCACAGAAGACCGATTACGACTGCCGGCACCGCCGGGCCGAAACCCGGCCCCATAGCCGTTATGACGACTGCGCCGATCATGATGATCGTTAACCCGATCGCAGCAAGCGGCGTCAGAAATTGCTTGATCTTTAAGAGTCCCGGCAGAACCAGTCCGAGTCCACCGAGTATTTCGCACACGCCGATAAAGTGAATAAACCACCCCGGAGGCAGAACCTGATTCGGCGGTCCCATAGCTTTCATCTGTTCATACGTGTAATAAAACTTGGTGCCACCCGCAAACAAGAATAGTAACGCCAACAGTATCTGAAGAATCCAAAGTAAGATGTTCATGTTCAGTATCCTTTTAGAATCAAGATCGATCTCACTGCGGCAGTCCCTGAATTTCCAGGACTGGACGAACCTCAACCGTGCCGTACTTTGCCCCCGGAATGCGTTCAGCAATACTCATCGCCTCGTCGAGATCGCGCGCATCGACCAGGTAATAGCCGCCGAGTTGTTCACGAGTTTCGGCAAATGGTCCATCTGTGACCAGCCGTTTTCCATTCCGCACGCGAATGCTGGTGGCTGTCGACACTGGATGCAAAGGACCCGCACCCAGGTATTTTCCTGAAGAGCTGAGATCCTGTGCGAGTTGTGCCGATTCAACATAGCAATGCTCTCGCTCGCTGTCGCTCATGGCGTCTTCGGCGAGATAAACCAGTAACATGTATTTCATGAATTTTTGTGCCTCCACTGCTAAATCGAACGGTGAGTTCCTGAATCGACACTTCAACCGAACTTTTTTATTATCAAACGTGCTTCCAAACGCTAACGTCACCGTCGACGCAGTTTACAGATCCGACTGGGGCCGGATTGTTGCAACTCTCATACGTCAGTTTGGCGATTTCGAACTGGCCGAAGACGCTGCGCAGGACGCCTTCACTGCCGCCGTCCACCAGTGGCCAACTGACGGTATTCCTGAATCGCCACGTGCCTGGATCATCCAGACTGCAAAACACAAAGCCATAGATCGCGTGCGTCGCCAGGTTCGTCTTCAGGAAAAACTCGAAGCCGATCCGGACTTCGCTTCGGAACCAATCGTCAAAGGGCCGAAGCTCGACTTTGATGAGATTCCCGATGATCGTCTACGCCTGATCTTCACCTGCTGCCATCCGGCTTTGTCGCTTGAAGCGCAGGTCGCACTCACGTTGCGTACGTTAGGCGGTCTTCAGACCGATGAAATCGCGCGCTCGTTTCTCGTTCCCACAGCCACGATGGCCCAGCGACTTGTGCGCGCGAAACGGAAAATACGCGACGCCGGAATTCCTTACAGTGTTCCAGACACGAACGAGATGCCGGCGCGTCTGGACGGAGTGTTGACTGCAATTTATCTCATCTTCACCGAAGGCTACGCGCCAACGCGCGGCGAGCCACTCGTGCGAGCCGATCTCTGTGCAGAAGCAATCAGACTCGGCCGTTTGCTGCGAACGTTGCTCGCGCCAAAGCCACCGTCTGAAGCGACTGCACTCGTTGCTCTCATGTTGTTACACGACTCACGACGCGAGGCTCGACTGGATGAAGTTGGCGATCTCGTCACGCTCGAAGATCAGGATCGCTCGCTTTGGAACAGATCACAAATCGACGAGGCTCTCGTCTTAACTGACGAAGCACTCGCCGGCCAGCCTGGTCCATTCGCCCTGGAGGCTGCTATTGCCGCCGAACATTGTAAGGCTGCTCGAGCCGAAGACACGAATTGGGAAGAAATCGTCAAACTCTACGATCTGCTCGCCGAGCTGATGCCCTCTCCGATCGTGTCGTTGAATCGTGCCGTGGCAGTCGCGATGGCCCGCGGTCCGCAAACGGCACTTGAGTTAATCGATGAGCTCGTCACGTCGGGCGAGCTCGACGACTATCACTTGTTACACGCCGCGCGCGCTGACATGCTTCGGCGGCTCGGGTTGAACGATGAAGCCGCTGACAGTTACGAGAGAGCTTTGCGATTAGTGACCAACGACAGCGAGCGCCGCTTCCTCGAACGTCGCCACCAGGAAGTTTCGCCACAAAAAGGCACAAAAAGCACAAAAAGCACAAAAAGCACAAATCAGGGAAAGCACCAATAAATAAATCCTTTTGTGCTTTTTGTGCCTTTTTGTGGCTACCTCGTTCTAACCTCCGTGGCCTGCGGCCATGGCGGCGAGGCGGTTGTTAATCTCTTCGGGTGAAACATCTTCCTTGTGCGTGGCTACTGTCCAAACGTGACCGAAGGGATCCGTCAAGGTGCCGGAACGGTCGCCGTAGAACTGGTCCTGCAAAGGCTTATTCTCGGTGCCACCCGCTGCAATCGCCTGCGGATATACCGTGTCCACGTCGTCAACGTAGATCATCAAACTAACCGGAGTGCCGCCGAGTGCTTTCACTCCCTTGAACTGCTCACTCGCATCAGCGAGCATAAACGGCGAATCGCCGATCTTCATTTCGGCGTGGCCAATCTTACCGCCGTGTTCCATGCGAAATAGTTCGACTGCGCCGAACGCCTTTTTGTAATACTCCATCGCATCTGCCGCACCATCAATAACCAGGTAGGGCGTTAAAGAGTGGTATCCCTCCGGAATCGGTTTCACATCTGCCATTTCTATTCCCCTTTCGCTAGTTAAGAATTGTTCCTTACAACCATGAGTGTCATATCGTCTGTGAGCGGGCGTGGGGCAGCGAAATCCTGCACTGCACCCAGTACTGAAAACAGCACTGCCTCCGCCGAGCCGCCCTGGGCACGGCGTAACTCGGTTTGGAGTCGCATGTTGCCAAACTCCTGCTCCGCTTCGTTGAATGACTCAAGAATACCATCAGAGCAGGCTAGAAGCAGATCGCCGCGACGCAGTGTGACCGAGCCACAGTCAAACGATGCTTCGGGCACTGCGCCGAGCACTGGTCCACCATCGGAAAGTAATTCGAGTTGTCCGTTTGTACGGAGCAACAACGCAGGTGGATGTCCGGCACTGCAGTAATCCACTCGCTCCGCATCCGCATTCAATCGCGCCACAAACAAGCTGCTCAACGGCTCGATGCCCGCGAAGCGAGCAATGTCGCGATTCACACCGGCGACAATCATTTCTGGATCGCTGCTTTTTGCAGTGTGAGTGCGAATCAGTCCGACAAGATGCGTGACCCACATCCCTGCCGCCAAACCTTTACCACCGATATCTCCAAGCGCAAGGATGAGACCCTCATTGGTCTCCTCGACACTAAAGAAGTCCCCCGGCAGATGGCGCACTGCAAAGATCTCACTCGCAACATCAAAAGCAGCGTGTCGCACCAGACTCGGTGCACACAATCGCCGGTGCACCTGCGCTGCTTCGAAGATCGCGGTGTTCAGCTCAGCGTAATCCTGCTGTAGCTTTTCCAGTCTTTGCTCGAGAGTGCTCGACGGCGACACAACTGCGGCCTGGGGAGACAACTCGATATCGAATGCTGGGAGAGTCATAACAAGACCTCATCCGACAAACTTGTAGCCACTTCCGTGAACGGTAAGAATAAAACGAGGTTCTTCGGGATTCGGTTCGAGCTTT
>JBKPPU010000006.1:0-5499 GCA_046733695.1 Acidobacteriota bacterium | reverse complement strand
GTTCTGAGCCGTCGCCGCTGACGAAGCCGCCGCCGTAGAAATAGACAAGGACCGGGAGTCGTTCGCGAGCGGATTTCGCCGGTGTCCAAACATTCAGATACAGACAATCTTCACTCACGCCGTTGGATCGGAAAATCATGTCGTCGAAGATCCGGGCCTGCATACAGCGTGGGCCGAAGTCAACGGCCTGTCTCACGTCTTTCCAGTTCTTGGCGAGTTGTGGTTCGCGCCAGCGTAAATCGCCCGTTGGAGGCTGTGCGAACGGAATGCCTCTGAAGATGCGAACGCCCGACGGCTGCACACCGCGCCCTGCTACAGGGCCGTTTGCAGTCTGGACCACGTCCGCTGCGTGTGTTGCGGTACCAGCGAAAATAAGAACGATGAGAAAAGCCTTCACAAGCTTCACAACCAAGACCTCGCTTTGACATGATTTACAGGATTTACAAGATTAACAGAATTTTTGTCTTGTAAATCCTGAAAATCTCGTTAATTCTGTCTACCTCATATGAATCGCAAATGGGTTGTTCACAAATTTGGCGGCACGAGTGTAGCGGATGCGGAGCGTTATCGCGCCGCCGCTGAGATCGTGTTGCAGCGCGCGCCCGGCGAACGCGTTGGAATTGTAGTGTCTGCCATGAGCGGCGTGACGAATGTTCTCATTCAATCGGTACAGCGCGCCGCCGCTCGGGACCTACCGTACTTAGGCACACTCCGGGAGCTCGAGAGGAGACACCTTGACACTATCGAGGAACTGTCGCTCACGACTGAGCAAACCGCAGCGCTGCGCGAAACGATCCTCTCTGATTTCGCAGCGATCGAAGAGGTCTTACGCGGTGTTTGGATCACGCGAATACCTTCCGAACGCATCACGGAATTTGTCGCGGGTCACGGTGAGCTGTGGTCGGCCCAGATGCTGAACGCTTATCTCGAAGCGCAGGGACATTCCTCGACCTGGCTCGATGCACGCGAGCTTCTCATCGTCGAGCCAGACAGCACCAGCGTTGCGATCGACTGGAAGCTTTCGCAGCAGAACGTGAATGACTGGCTGGGATGGCATGCCGATGCCGATTTCGTCGTGATCACCGGATACGTCGCCGCCACCCACGATGGCTCGGCCACAACTCTGAAGCGAAACGGAAGCGATCTCTCTGCTTCGATCTTCGCTTCATTGCTCGGCGCAGACTCGGTGACGATCTGGACTGACGTCGATGGAGTATTCAGCGCCGACCCGCGTCGCGTTCCGGACGCGATCGTGATACCGGAACTCTCGTACCAGGAAGCCGCCGAGCTCGCTTACTTCGGAGCGAAGGTCATTCATCCGAACACGATGGCGCCGGCGATCGCGAAGAACATCACAGTCTGGATCAAGAACAGCTTCAATCCGGAAGCGCCCGGCACACGAATCTCAGCCTCATCGCGGCCCGATTTTCCAATCAAGGGTTTTGCGGCAGTCGAAGACATGGCGCTGCTAAACGTTGAAGGCACGGGAATGATCGGTGTGCCGGGTGTGGCCCACAAACTCTTCGGCGCGTTGCGAGCTGTGGGCGTTTCCATCGTGATGATCTCTCAGGCAAGCTCCGAACACTCGATCTGCTTCGCGGTTCCGCGCGCCGACGCCGTCCTTGCAAAGAAAACTATCGAAGAAACCTTTTTTGCTGAACTACAACGAGGAGAGATTCAAACTGTTGATCTCAGAGAGAGTTGCTGCATCCTCGCCATGGTCGGCGAGGGCATGATTGAAAGACTCGGCATGGCCGGACAGTTTTTCAGCGCGCTTGGCAAAGCCGGTGTCAACGTGAGAGCAATCGCCCAAGGGTCGTCGGAACGAAACATCTCAGCCGTCATCGAACAGCACGAAGCGACTAAGGCATTACGAGCGCTGCACTCCGCGTTCTACCTTTCCAGTCAAACTCTTTCGATCGGCGTGATCGGCGCGGGACTGATCGGCGGAACGTTTCTGGACCAACTCACCGCTCGTGTTCAGAAACTGCGCACTGAACGTGGTATCGATTTGCGAGTGCGGGGAATCATGAACAGCCGCAAGATGATTCTTCATGACGGACAGTTACATCTCGACGATTGGCGCGACGCGTTGAGCGCGAGCTCCAGTGAAGCGAACATCGACGAGTTCGTCAATCACGTGCAAGCCGATCACCTCCCGCATGCAGTGATCATCGACGCAACTGCGAGCGGCGAGTTGCCAAAGCATTACGAGAGTTGGGTATCGAGAGGCATCAACGTCATCACGCCCAACAAGCAGAGCAACTCCGGACCATTCGCTGCTTACAGCAGCCTGCGCGAAGTGACTCGCAAACACCAGCGATACTTTCTTTACGAGACAAACGTCGGCGCAGGGCTACCGATCATTCACACGCTGCGCGGTCTCATTGAAACAGGGGACCAAATCATCAAGATCGAGGGCGTGCTCTCGGGGACGCTTTCATACATCCTCAATTCGTTCGATGGCTCGCGCAGTTTCTCGGAAATCGTGCGTGAAGCTCATCGACTCGGACTGACAGAACCCGATCCGCGTCTGGACTTGTCGGGTGTCGACGTCGCACGCAAGCTGATCATCCTGGCACGAGAGATGGAATTACAGGTCGAGATAGAATCTGTTGAAGTTGAAAGTTTAGTGCCCGAGGATCTGCGTTCGGCGAGTCTGGAAGAATACTTGAACACGCTCGGTAAATACGATCATGCAATCGCCGATCGGCTCGACTCAGCCCGGGCCAGTGGCCACGTGTTGCGATACGTCGGCGTCATCAATAATGACGGGAGTATGTCGGCGGGACTGCGAACTTACCCACTCGATCATCCGTTCGCGAGTCTTAGAGGCAGCGACAACATTGTGAGTTTTCAAACAGAACGCTACAACACTCAACCTATGATCGTGAGAGGTCCAGGCGCTGGTCCTGAAGTAACGGCCGCGGGCGTCTTTGCCGACCTGCTGCGACTCGCTTCCTTTCTTGGTGCACCACAATAAGTGCCACAAAGAGCCCTCTTTGTGGCAACCCAATGCGCCAAAAATATCTCTGAGGAGAAGTTACTTCAGCTCTCCCACGTCCAACCAAACTATAGGAGGAACTTTTCTGTGTTTAGGACAATGCTGATTTTGACAACCATCGCGGTGTGCGCCTCAATCGCCGCCGCTCAAGATGACTACAAGAAATTTGAGTTCTTTGGCGGCTATTCGCATAACTTCGTCAATACCGACAGCTTCAGCGAACATGAGGGATTTCCCGGATTTGAAGCTGCCGCAACCGCAAACCTATCGCGATACTTCGGATTGAAGTTTGATTTTTCCGCTCACTTTAAGGACAAATCTGTGCCGCTTTTTTCTATTCAGGGCGGGAGCGGGAGTCTGGACATCGATTCACAAGTTTACAATTTTCTCGGGGGTGTTCAACTCAAAGACAACTCCACCGACTCAACATTCAAGCCGTTTGCGCACGCCCTGGTGGGTGCAGCACATGCACGCAATAAGCTCAACTTTAACCAGGTTGGTTGTGTAGCGATCTTTCCCAGCCCTTGTGTGAATCAGACGGTGAGCGAAACGGGATTCGCAGGAGCGTTTGGTGGTGGGCTCGATATTCGTGCGAACGATCGAATAGATATACGAGTGATTCAGGCCGACTACAACCCGACGCGATTATTTGGTAGCACGCAGCACAATTTCCGGATTGGCGCCGGCATCGTAATTCACTGACCTGTATTGGAGAGTCGAATGCAGCCTGTCCCCCAACAGGCTGCACCGGCTATCGAACGGAAGTGATTCTGTATTCGATAAGGTAATCGCCCGCCACTCTTCGGGCTCCACCAGCACGATTTCAGAATCACTTCATACTGAGTGATACTTCTGCAAAGCCCGGGCCATTAGCTACAAAGAGAAAATATTAGCCACAAAGAGGCACAAAAGGCACAGAAAAGGATCATGCAAGAGCACTGGTTCTTTTTGTGCTTCTTGTGCTTCTTTGTGGCTATGTCTCACCGTGGAACAATCTTCGCGATAGAGTGATTCACGCTGTATCACTCGTTGGGCTCGGCGCGTGAGCGTTGATGAGTTTGAGGATTTCAGCCGGTGGAAATGGCTTCGCGAGCGCACCAACGGCGCCGAGTTTCTTCGCTTCAGCAAAAACTTGTTCGCTGCCATGTGCGGTGATCAGCACGATTGGTATTTCAGGTTGATGCTTGCGGATGCCGCTGATTACCTGGAAGCCCGAGATGTCCGTTAAGAATAGATCGACGACACTGAAGCCGAAGCGCCCTTGCCGCACCTGATCGATTCCATCAAGACCGTTAGTAACAAGAACCACCTCATAGCCGTTCGACTCAAGCACAAGCCTGAGCGCATCACCGACAGACGGCTCGTCATCTACGATCAAAACACGTAATTTAGCCACAAATTATCAGGGCTTCGCCGGCATCGACGAAGCGGGTCGTTCAACTTTAATTCCAAGCTTCTTGAGTTTTCGATAAAACGTTGGACGAGGAAAACGCAGGATCTGAGCGCTCTTCTTGATATTGCCTGCGGTGCGTTCGAGAGTTTGCATTATGGCTTCGCGCTCAATCTCTTCCATCGGTAGCAATGGAGGAATCACAAAACTCGAGCTGGCAAGCCGCGTTTGAAATTCCTCCGGCAAACAATTGGGCAGCAACTCGTTGCCTGAGCAAAACAATACTGCACGTTCTATCACACTTTCGAGCTGGCGGATGTTGCCGGGCCAATCGTAGCGAACCAGACGCATAACCGTATCCGGAGCAATGTCGTGGATTCGCTTTCCATATTGTTCGTTGAAACGCTTCAGGAAACGGTTCGCGATCAATGGCACGTCATCAAGACGTTCACGCAAAGGTGGGACCCTAATCTTGATCGTGCTGATGCGGAAGTAGAGATCCTTGCGCAGAACGCCTTCGTCGATGAGAGCGGACGTGTTGCGATTAGTCGCTGAAATGAGACGGAAGTTGACGTCGATCTCGTGCTCATCACCGAGCCGGCGCAACCTTCGATCCTGTAAAACTCGCAGCAGCTTTGTTTGCAGGTGCGCCGGCATCTCCGCAATTTCGTCGAGCAGCAAGGTGCCCTGGTTTGCGGCTTCGATGAGACCTCGCTTATCGCGGTCCGCTCCCGTAAAGGCACCGCGTTTGTATCCGAACAACTCTGATTCAATGAGTTGGTGTGGAATGGCAGCGCAATTGATTCGAATAAACGGACCTGCGGCACGCTGGCTTTGCGTGTGAAAAGCGGTGGCAATCAGTTCTTTACCAGTACCACTCTCGCCTTCGATCAGCACGGAAGCGTCTGAAGGCGCGGCAGTCCTGATCACCTCGAAGATCTGGCACATCTTGGTATCGCGACCGATCATGCCAAACGTTTCGCCGTCGCCCACGAGCGTTCGCTTGAGCGCTTCATTCTCATGTTTCAACGCCTGCAGCTGTAACGCACGACCGACGAGAGCAAAGAGTCGATCGGGTGTGTAGGGCTTTTCGAGATAGTAGTAT
>JBKPPU010000005.1:0-8089 GCA_046733695.1 Acidobacteriota bacterium | reverse complement strand
AAGAGGAAGACAGAACAAGAAGGGTAGATAAGGGTAAATCGGGTCAGGCTCTAATAACTGCGGTGAGTGGAGGCTTTGGGGGAGGCATCCTCTCACGAATTTAAAGCAAGCGTTTGACTCTTTTGGGGGAACGGAGTGACGCTTGTGACGCAGTCGAAGAGCAATAATAGCGGAGCTGCTGATTTTCGTCTTGACGGGGCTTGGGGGAGCCTCCCAAGAATAGTCAGCAGCCCGCATTTTTTTGGCTCGATTTTGGCCACAGATCCGCGCGGATTGGATACGGATTTTTATCCGCTTTCCAGTCCGCGTTTATCTGTGGCTTAATTTCTTTCTCGCAATAATCTTCCAGGATCGGTCTCAGGCGTGAGTTCGTCGAGATTGAGTCGCAGCATTCCACCAGCATCCGAATAAGCAGTCACCGCTTTCTGTTGTGAACGTCTGTACGTAAACAACAGGCCACCGATAAGTCCGCCCATACCGAGGCACGTTACCAGTGCCCACCCCGATGCTTTCAGAACAGTAACAAGGACCCCCAGGGTCGTGTTGACGTAGCGTTTCTGTGCTTCCTTGAGGATGTTTGGATTGTCGCCCAGCCACTGCACGACCTGCTCGTACTTAACTTGATCGATCAGTTGTTTGGCTGTCTGTTCGTTGGGCGCGTCGAAGACGAAAACAGAATAGTTACCGACGCGACGATATGCGCTGGGCGCGGGCTGGCCCAGTTTCCAGAGTTCCTGGATACGTGCGATTACGCGCTTATCGTTTTCGGTTGCGAGTTGCGGTGTATTGAATTCGACGATTAAAACCTTGATTGGACCATACGTCGATAAAACCGCATCGGCATTACCGCCCGATTGCACGGCGTCCAACACGGCGTGCTGGAATGGCAGGCGATGCAAGTCCGCAAAACTGTTGAGATAGACGGCGTTCTTTTGCGCTTCTTCCGGGTTGGGAAGATGCTTGATTAGCGCGGGAATATCAGCTTCGCCTTTATCGAGCGACTCAGACCACGCGTGGGCCAGTTCGTTGAGGTCTGCCGGCCGGGCGTTCAGATTCTTTATCGTGACAAAAGTCGCGCCCTTAACGAAGGCGATCTCTTTATCGGTCGCAAAGCCGGCAGTGCCGATTCCGTTAACTATTTCCACATTTGCGTTCGAGCTACGCGCCTTCGCTGCGGCGAGGCTGAGTAATTCGTAGGCCTGTGTTTCCTGCGGAAAACGATAGATTTCGACCGACGCTTTGGCACCGTTGCTCCCAACGTATTCCAACCGGTTCGTTTCTGCGGGTACCGCGCCGGTGTCGACGTTCGCAGGTGCAGAACCTGTTTTAGAACTCAGCTTGAACTTGCCCGCTGTTGAAGGCACCGATTCTGGCCCTGCCAGAGCAGAACCCGCCAGCGCCAACAAAAGTCCCAGTAAAATAACTACTCTCGATAAACGCAATACAAGAACTCCTCGTGCGCGCGAAGTACAGGGTTGATTAGATACCGCCCAGTCTTTGATGTTCCCAACGGCGTTTCTGCCGCACGGATTCAGTTTAATGCCAGCGTCTTAATTCACGCAAAAGAAGGTCGGCGTAATGGCGTGGACTGCGGATATTATGCATCACTATCGAGCCGCCGAGTTCACTGGCGTTGTCGATGATGATGTCGCCAAATCCCATCAGTCGCTGCGGGATGCTGGCTGAGACAGTTACGTCCTGCACCTTGCTCAAAGGGATGTTTTTCGTAGTGCGGGCGATTAAGCCGGTATCGATCTGGAGTTTGGAATCCGTGACCGTGTAGCGAATCATATTTCGCCGGATGTGGTAATAGGCCGGGATTAGCAGTAATGCGAGCGCGAGTGGGATTGAAATCGATGCGGGCACGCCGATCGAGGCTAGCAGGAAGACGAGTGCGATGCCTCCGATGACGGCGAGCGCGTAACCAGCCTTGACGAAGATCATCGTGGGACGGACCGTGAAGACGGTGTGCTCGAGATCCTGGTCGCCGCCGTATTCGAGCGCGCGCGATTGCAAACGAGCGATTCTCGTCGCTTCCGGATCTGAGGCGGGCGCTCCGCAATTCGAACAAAAGCGGACGCTCGGAGGAACATATGCTCCGCAGGAACACGTCATCGATATTGGTCCTCGCTCAAACACTATACCAATAAACGCAGATGAGCGCAGATCTGTTCTGCGTTCGTCTGGGCTCTTATTTGGCCAGGGTTTTATTGGCTTACGAGCTGGAGGCGACCGTCCGGCAGCCGGGTCATGAAGACGCTGCGTTCGTAGACATTCAGAGGGGTCGGGTCTTTCTGTTGTGCGAGATTCGAAGTGCCGGCGTTCGCCAGTGCATTTGGGTCGCGAATCATGCTGTAGCGATTTCCGATGCGACGAACATACTCACGCGTTTCGCTGTACGGTGGAACCTGGTAGCCATACTTCATCACGGCGCCTTCGCCGGCGTTGTAACCGGCCAGTGCGAGTCGTACGTCGCCGGAGAAAAGGTCGAGGAGGAATCGCATGTAGCGGGCGCCGCCTTCGATGTTTTGCTTTGGATCCCAGATATTCGATACCCCAAAGCGACTGGCAGTTCCGGGCATGAGCTGCATCAGCCCGCGCGCGCCTTTGTACGACATAGCGCGAGGTTTGAAGCTCGATTCCTGGTGCATGATGGAGTAGAGGAGCAGCGGGTCGACTGAATTGCGTTTGCCTGATTCGACGATGAAGCTGTCGACGTCGGCATTTCCGGTGGTAAAGCCGCCGAGCGTGGGGTTTAGTGACAGGCTGGTAAGCTGGATAAGGCGTTTCGGTTGTCCTTGTTTGGCGGGTTCAACTTTGGGTACTTGGATGCGGACGGCGGCAGGAAAATCGAAATTGTCGACTTGATAGGAGGTCTGCGCGGCCACGGAGGCGGCCGAAAGAGCGATTGTGGCGAGAATGTAAAGCGCTTTTCCCACTCACGCATCCTACCATACAGGTTAAACTATTGCCAACATTGTTGACCAGTAATTCTACGGGAGGCGGATTGAGACAGATCTTGACAGGCGAGGTATCATAGCCGCGGTTTTCGGAAGTAATCCTCACACTCAACCATTAACCGCGCGCTTCTGCGCGCCTCACAAAAGGATGAAACGAATGAAGAATATTCTCACTCTCACTCTGCTGTTGCTCTGTGTTTTCAGCACTGCGGCAGTGGCACAGAACTCAACCTCAACCACGTCAGGCACGAAACAGGCAACTAAACGGGGCCCGGTTTTCCGTGCGAACAAAGACCAGATCAACCAGGCGCAGGCCATTCTCAAACAGCGTGGCTTCTACGCGGGTGAACAGATCGGGAAGCTTGATGATGCGACGCGGGATGGACTGCGGAAGTATCAACAGGCGGAAGGACTCAAGGTGACCGGAACACTCAACAAGATCACACTTGAGAAGATGAACATCACACTGACAGACAAGCAGAAGACTATGTGAAGTTAGTTAGACAGGATTACAGGATGGACAGGATTAACAAGATTATCCTGTAAATCTTGGAAATCCTGTAATCCTGTCCTTAACTCAGTAACTTCTCCACGACCTCATAGCTTTTCTCGAGCGCCGCTGACAGGTTTTCCGGTTGCTTGCCTCCAGCTTCGGCCATATCAGCCTTGCCGCCGCCCTTGCCACCGATAATCGGCGCGAGTTCTTTGATTACCTGACCTGCCGGTACCTTGCCAGTCAGATCTGAGGACGTGCGAACGATGAGCGAGACTTTCCCGTCGCTGCTTCGTCCGAGCACAACCACACCGGATTTGATTCGCGCGAGCAGCGTGTCTGAAAGTTGTCGCATTGCCGCAGCGTCGAGACCGCTTGCTTCACGAGCCAGCACCTTGATGCCTGCCACTTCGCGCGACTCGTCACCGTTTGACGAACTACTTGCTGCGCCACTCGCGATCTTCAACCGCAAGTCGTCCGCTTCACGTCGTACCTTTTTCAACTCCTCCTGCAAGCGTGTAACGGTTCCCGATAAATCGTTGCGCGAAGTTCTCAGACCGCTGCTGAGTCCGTCGACCAGAACTTCCGCCTCGCGGAAACGCTCATACGCATCCATTCCCGTGATCGCGCGAATGCGTCGTACTCCCGAAGCAATTGCCTCGTCGCTCGTGATCTTAAACAGGCCGATATCACCCGTAGCTCGCACGTGTGTGCCCCCGCAGAGCTCTTTCGAGAACATGCCTTCAAGCCCTTTGATGGAAAGCACACGCACCTTTTCGCCGTACTTCTCTCCGAAGAGCGCCATCGCACCCGAGCGCATCGCTTCTTCAATCGCCATCTCATCGGTCTGCACGGGTTCGTTGCGCAAAATGTGATAGTTGACGAGACGCTCGATTTCTTCTTTCTCGGCGGCGGTGAGCGGCTGGTAGTGGGTAAAGTCGAAACGCAGGTATGAAGGCGCCACAACCGAACCTGCCTGCTTCACGTGCGTTCCCAAAACTTCACGCAGCGCGGCATGCATCAAGTGAGTCGACGTGTGATTCCGCCGCGTCGCATCACGCTTCTCGACGTCGACTTGTGCCGAGACCATATCGCCCACTTTCAAAGCGCCTTTCTCGACTTTGATCTTATGCACGATCAAACCTTGTGCAGGCGAATAGGTGTCGACCACGTTCGCAAGTGCTCCACTTGGGCCAACGATCACGCCAACGTCTCCGACCTGCCCGCCACTCTCCGCATAGAACGGCGTTCGGTCGAGCACGATCTCGCCTTCTTCACCTTCGTTCAGTGATTCAACCTCGTCGCCTTTGATAACCGCGACTACCTTTGCATCATCAACGCGCGTTGTCTCATAACCTTTGAATATCGATCTCGCAACGCGAGCTGCCACATTCGCGTAGACCGGATTGGCTTTGGTCTTTCCTTCACCTTTCTCGGTTGCCGCAGTCTGCTGAAGCTCTTGCAGTGCTGCGTCGAACGAACGATTGAATTCATCTTCGTCGATTACAAACCCGCGTTCCTCGAGGCCAACGCGAATCAGGTCACGAGGCGTTCCAAACGTGTCGTAAAGGCGCGCCAACGTTTTGTATTCCGGCATCGCTCCCTTCGACGCCGTGAACACCTCGTCGAGCTTGTTCAATCCAACGGTCAACGTCGACCGGAAACGCTCTTCCTCGAGCCGGACCATCTTCTCGATGAACTCGCGATGCGTCTCCAACTCCGGATATGAATCTTTCATGAAGTCGACGACGAAATTCGTCACGTCCTTGAAGAATGCGCCTTCGAACCCGAGCGTGTGATGACCCTGATAAATCGCTCGTCTCATGATCTTTCGGAGGACGTAATTGCGTCCCTCGTTACCAGGCAGAATTCCATCTGCAATTGCAAATGCGGTTGCGCGCGCGTGGTCTGCAATCACGCGCATCGCGAAGCCTTCCTGCGTTTCCGGTTCGTAGTTTCGATCCGCAAGCTTTGCGGTGTGGTTGATGATCGGCTTGATTAGATCCGTGTCGTAGTTAGACTTCACACCCTGCAACACGACCGCAAGCCGTTCGAGCCCGGCACCGGTATCGACCGAAGGCGCGGGCAACGCGTCGAGCTTGAACTTACCCGGTTCGAGTTCACTGCGAACGAACTGCATGAAGACGAGGTTCCAGATCTCCATGATCGTATCGCCTGGTCCATTGACGTTTGCAGCAGAGTTCTCCGGATCGTCGGGGCTGTCGCCCATGTAGTAATGAACCTCGCTACATGGACCACACGGGCCGGTCTCGCCCATCTGCCAGAAATTATCTTTGCGGCCAAAGCGCAGAATGCGTTCGCCCGGCGCACCCACCTGGTGCCAGAATCTCTCAGCATCCTCGTCCGCAGGAACTTCCTCGTCGCCTTCGTAAACCGTAAACCATAATCTCTTCGGATCGAGTCCTAAAACATCGACCAGCAATTCCCAGCAAAACTCGATCGCGCCTTCTTTGAAGTAGTCGCCGAACGAGAAATTCCCAAGCATCTCGAAAAACGTGTGATGCCGGGCTGTCTTTCCTACCTCGTCGAGATCGTTGTGCTTGCCACCGGCGCGAATACACTTTTGCGACGACGTGGCGCGCACGTAATCGCGTTTCTCCTGACCCAGAAACGTGTCTTTAAACTGATTCATGCCCGCGTTCGTGAACAACAACGTCGGATCGTTGGCAGGCAGGAGTGGCGACGAACGCACACGAGCGTGTCCGTGCTCCTCAAAATACCTCAAAAAAGCTTCGCGAATTTCGTTACCAGTCATATCAGTTTGAGTGTAGCAAATCAGTCTTCATCCGCGTAATCGGTGGCCAAAGATCGAATCTTTTCACCCACGAGCTCAAATCCAAACCCCTGTCGCAACAGATGATCGAACAGGCTTTTTGCCTCGGCACGATTCTTTGGCTTCCCCCGAATCCTCAGACGCTTCTCGATAGCTTTGTCGATCAACACCTCTTCCGACGTCTCGGCATAGACCATTTCCAGCGCTTCGTTCGCAACCTCCGAGTCAACCTTTTTGAACTTGAGGTCGCGTTCCAGCCTCCGGCGGCCGATAGGTCTTTGCTTCACCTTGTATGACGCATAGCTGAACGCAAATCGTTCGTCGTTTAGATATCCATACTCACTCAGCCGCGAGATGACGGTGTCCACCGTTGCTTCGTCAGTGTTTTTTCCCTGCAACAACCGCTCGCGCAGTTCGGCGACAGAGCGAGGCTTCGCCGCGAGAAGCTTTATGGCACGTTCGAATGTTTTACGTCGCAAATCGGTCACGATTCTGAAACACAGATTAACGCGGATAGGGGGCTGATCTAAAATGCGTAGTATGGATGGGGCGCTGATAATTGATAAGCCTGCGGGGCTTACTTCTCATGACGTGGTCGCACGCGCTCGCCGCATTCTTCGCGAGCGTCGGGTTGGACACACGGGCACTCTTGATCCGTTTGCCACAGGCGTTCTCGTCGTTCTCCTCGGAAGGGCCACACGTCTCGCGCAGTTCCTGAGTGGAGTTGATAAAGAATACGAAGCAATTATTCGTCTCGGATACTTAACTGATACAGGCGACCGTACCGGCACCCCGATTCCTGGGCCAACAGCAAAGCCTGACGCCTGGACTGAGAAGGAGATCGAAGCAGCACTCCAAAGTCTTCGCGGTAACATAGACCAGGTACCGCCAATGTATTCAGCCAAGAAGATTGAAGGTAAGAAGCTCTACGAACTGGCACGCCGTGGTGAGAGTGTTGAGCGTAAACCGATACACGTTTGCATATATGAGTTCGCCGCCATCAGGCCGGGCGGTAATCTCATCAAGGACAACCTCGACGGCACTTTCGATTTCCACACACGTGTTTCGTGCTCCTCCGGCACCTATGTGCGAACACTTGCGGAAGATTTCGGCAAACGTTTGTACGTTGGCGCTCATTTGGCCGAGCTCAGACGCACGCGCGTCGGCGACTTTTCAATCGATCAGGCCATCACGCTCGATGAGTTAAAGATCCATTTTGGCGAAGAATCGATCGGGGCGGTTCTCGTGCCTCCGGGAGCGGCGCTCTCGCAACTGCCTTTCGTGCATCTAACCCCCGAAGACGTAAGTCGGGCCAATCACGGAAGAGAGGTGAGGGTGGCAGAATCTAATTGGAGTGACGGAGAGAACGTAAGGATGTGCGACGGCGATAACGAGTTGGTCGCCGTTGGTCGTTACGACGCCAACACAAACAGCTTGCATCCACGTGTAGTGCTTGCCGAATAAAAACTCGTGGCTGCAAAAATAGCATTGACTTAGGTCCTTAATCCCTGTGCTATACTTGCGCGCAAGGAAGCGCGCGTGCGAGTTCGCTTTCCAGTTCCCACCGGACTTCTTGTTGACATCGATCATTGAGAAGGGATGCCTCGAGGACGTAGCTCACGCTTACGCGCGCGTGAGGCGTATCGCGAAGCACATATAACAATAAGCCGCAGTTCCCCGACGACCGTAGCGGTGTATAAATTAGCGTGGCCTCTCCCCACACGCTGTCCAATGCGCGAAAGCCGAAGAGGTTTCAAAGGCTATGCAAGAGCAGGATGGCAGAAAACAATTCAATATCAGCGAACGTCTGGAAGATCTGCGCCGTGAACACGAGGCGCTGCG
>JBKPPU010000004.1:0-3492 GCA_046733695.1 Acidobacteriota bacterium | reverse complement strand
CCAATCTCGAACATCGATGCGTTTTCTCCGGACGTCGATCCGCGCAGCACCTGGTATGACGAGATGCTCATCTCAGGCAACACCGTCGTCGTCATCGGCTACAGCTACGAGCGAGGCGGAACTGAAGTCGGCTTGTTCGATGTTACTGACGAAGGAAGACTCTTTTACCGCTCCACGTATCACATGCGCTCAAACGATTACTATTCGTCGCGCAACTACGCCAGCCGTCTGATCGGCACCAAGCTGATCTTTTACGCACCTCTAAATACTTACGCAGGCGCTGAAGATCCTTTTGACATGTTTCCCGCTGTTCGCAAATGGCATAAGGGAGCCACGCCGGAGGAATTCAAACGCATCGTTCCCGCCACTCGCGTCTACCGGCCCGAGGCAGATATAAGCAGCTCGTGGGTTACGTCCCTGCACACGGTGACAGTGTGTGATCTGGCGAATGGTGGTTTCGATTGTCAGGCAACCTCGGTGCTTGGACCACCGGGACACGTCTTCTACGTTTCGCCTGACTCGGTGTTTGTTTGGGCCAGCACCTGGGAACGTGGAGGCGAATTCAGCAACCTCCTCTTCCGCATGCCGCTCGACGGTTCTGGTCCAAGTGCGTTGCGCGTCTCAGGTACTCCAGTCGATCAGTTCTCGTTTTTGCAGAGTGATGACCAGCATCTCAACGTACTAGTTAGGTCGCAGGCAAAAGGCGACGGCATGTGGCAGGCCGAAGTTGCGGCGGGTGACGTCGCGCTGATGCGAATTCCGATTAGCACTTTCTCGGATGGCAGCGAAGTGGTTCCGTCGTCGAACTATCGCAAACTCCCGAAGCCTCAAGGCTACGCTTTTCAGAATCGTTTCGTCGGTGGACATCTGATCTACGGCACTGGCAACGGCTGGGGTTACCCGCAGCAGAACGCCGATCAATGGAATCTTTTTGTAGTTGATTGGAAGCGCGGTGACTCTCATCAGATGAAACTGCCGCACAGTGTCGACCGCATCGAGCAGATGGGTTCTGACGCGGTAGTAGTCGGCACTGACGGTACAAACCTACTCTTCTCGGCTCTGCGTTTGGCCCAGTGGCCGGAGATCGTCTCGACGTACACACGCAAAGAGGCTTCGCAGGGTGAGTTGCGCAGTCATGGTTTCTTCTACAAACCCGACGGTGATGAGACAGGAATGTTGGGTCTACCGATCAGCGTGCCCGGCCGTGCAGGTTATAAGCACCTGTTTGAAGACTCGGCTGCGATTCTCTTCCTGAGAAACAACTCACTTCAGTTTAGTGAAGCCGGCGAACTCGGATCACAGCCTGATAAAGCGATTGACGATAAGTGCCGCGCGTCGTGTGTTGATTGGTACGGCAATGCGAGACCTTTGTTCCTGCGTGGTCGAGTCTTCGCGCTGCTCGGCTACGAGATCGTCGAAGGACATCTCGACGATGGCCGCATGCACGAGCTCCGCCGCGTGAATTACGCGCCCGAAACCCATCCACAGATTACACAGAAGTAATCTGTGTAATCTGTGGATGATCTGCTAAACTCCTCTCTCTGCGCGCTCAGTCCAAACACAATTAGAGGAGGCCCCTATGTTCCGCCGACGTTTGTCTTGTCTTTCCCTGCTGTTGATTCTTGCGCTTGCGAACTCGTTCACAGCGCAGACTGCCCGGCGTCCATTAAAGCTCGACGACTTGACTCGCTTTCGCAACGTGGGCGATCCGCAGATCTCGCCTGACGGCAAATTCGTCGCATACGTTGTCGGCGCCACGGACGCCAAGGAAGACAAGTCGAACTCACACATCTGGATGGTGGGCATCGACGGCTCGAACGATCGACAGATAACTTTCAGCAACGAAAGCGAGAGCTCACCGCGCTGGAGCCCCGACGGAAAGTACATCTCGTTCACGTCGTCGCGTCCCGGCAAAGCGCGCGGCAATCAGGTTTGGCTGCTCGATCGAAACGGCGGCGAGGCGATGCAGCTCACCGAGCTCAAAGGACGTCTCCAGGGACACGAATGGTCTCCCGATTCAAAGCGACTCGTCCTCGTGATTGGCGATCCCGATCCGGAGGCGGAAGCAGCGCCATCACCGCAACCGGGCGCGACTCCACGCGTGCCGAAACCCATCGTCATCGACCGTTACCGGTATAAACAGGACGGCGCGGGATACTTGCTATCGGGACGCCACACTTACCTCTACATCTTCGATATCGAGTCGAAGAAGCTCGAACGGCTCACGAAGAGCAAATGGGACGAGGGTTCGCCGTCGTGGTCGCCCGACGGAACGCGCATCGCTTTCGTGAGCAATCATTCGGACGATCCGGATCGCGACCCGGCGGTACAACTCTACGTCGCCGAAGCGAAGCCGGGCGCAACTGAGAAACAAATCACGCCGGCGGATATGCGTGCAGACCGCTCACGACCGGAATGGAGTCCTGACTCCAAATCGATCGCGTTCATGGAGGACGATGAAAGAAAGTACGGCGCCTACAGCATGAACCATCTCGCGCTCATTGCTGCGGACGGCAGTAGTGCACCAGCGCGACTCAAGGCAGCCGAGGATCTCGATCGTGGTGTTTCTTCGCCGCGCTTCACTGCCGACGGTAAAGCGATTCAATTTCTGGTCGTCGACGATCGTTCGGTTTATCCAGTCAAAGCAAACCTGTCGGGAGGAGCAGCACAGAAGCTTCTGCCCCCGCCGGTTGTAATTAGCTATTGGAATTTCAATAGTGGCCGAGCGGTGGTGATAACCGGCGGAGATTCGAAGTCTAGTGAAATTCATGTTTGGGAAGGAAACTCGCTTCGCCAGCTCACACACCAGAACGACAAGCTTTTTGCAGAGCTCGAGCTCGGCGTGACTGAAGAAGTCAATTTCCAGAGTAAAGACGGCACATCGGTGAACGGACTGTTGACCTACCCGGTTGGCTACGTCAAGGGAACCAAAGTTCCCCTCCTGCTGAGAATTCACGGTGGACCAAACTCACAGGACCAGCACAGCTTCAGTCTTGAACGCCAGGTGTTTGCGGCGAATGGTTACGCCGTGCTGGCGGTCAACTATCGTGGTAGTGCCGGACGCGGTCAGAAGTTTTCACGCTCGATCTTTGCGGACTGGGGAAATTACGAAGTGCAGGATCTGCTCGCCGGAGTCGATCACGTGGTCAAGATGGGCGTTGCCGATCCGGATCGACTTGGTGTTGGCGGTTGGAGTTACGGGGGAATTCTTACTGACTACCTGATTGCAACGGACACCAGATTCAAGGCCGCGACCAGCGGCGCCGGTACCGCGTTCACGGTCGCGTTTTATGGCACCGATCAGTACATCATTCAGTACGACTACGAAATTGGACCACCGTGGAATCCGAAGGCGTGGGAAACATATCAGAAGATCTCTTATCCGTTCCTGCATGCCGATCGCATTCAAACGCCGACGCTCTTTCTCGGTGGCGAACGCGACTTCAATGTGCCGGTGCAGGGTAGTCAGCAGATGTACCAGGCGCTGCGCAG
>JBKPPU010000003.1:0-23629 GCA_046733695.1 Acidobacteriota bacterium | reverse complement strand
CAGCCAGATTGCGTGTGCTGCGTGACGCGTTGCTGAGCATCGCGGCAACGGTCGACGCGGGCGACGGCCCTCGCGGTGTCGCCATCACAGGCGGTGTGATCACCTGTAGCCACAGACTGAGGAGAAGAATGACGACTAGTCTCTTACGGTTTGGGGTGGTGCCGCGGAACATAGCTTTTTCCTTTCGGAGATCGAGTTAGAAATTGAGTACGAGCGTGCCGTTCAACTGCGAGGGGTTCTCAGCGTTTGCAGTTATGCTAATCGTGCCGGAGCCGGAACTTACCGAGGCAAACTCACCAGTGCCGCTCTGAATTGTGATTTGCACTCCGGTTGCTGCTGACAGCGTGCCCTCCGCAGTCAGCGTTAAAGTGCCGCCACTGATCGTGCCGACCAGTTCTCCGCGTTCGCTCGACGATGCATCAGCATTCTGCGGCAGCACTGTCATGCGAAAACTTCCGCCCGTGACGTTCTGCCCGTCTCGTTGCAGCTTTACTTTGCTCATCCCCGGCAGATCGCCAGTCGCCGTGAAGTTGACCGCGATGCCTTCGGCCTCCGGCGCTGCGGTCTGCGATCCTTGCAGCGAGTCGTTATAAGTCGCGACTGAAAACACCAGCGCGAGAATCAATGCCATCACTAGTTGTGCCATTACCTGCTCCTTCTGCGTAATCGGCTTAATCTGCGTAATCTGTGTTTTAGAAACTGAACGAATAACGAACTGCCGCATTCGTTCCTGGACCATCGATCCCGGAACCCATCGTGCGGTAGTTCTTGTCGAGAATGTTTTCGAGAATGACTGTGATCGAGGAACGCTCGCCGATCCGGAAGCCGCCACGGAGATTCAGGAGGGCAAATCCGGGGTTCTTCGTAAACAACTGGTTTGGTTGGAGGCCTGGTCCAAGCACTCGCAGTTGCGCTTGCGCGAGGGTTTCGTCCGTCGCCAGAAGAATGCCATTGCGCACGAGGCCACGCGGTATCGCACCGCCATTAAAGAAGTTCGCAATTTCTTCACGCGTGCGAATTCCACCAATACGTGCCTGTGAAATATCGTTATCGGAGAAGCGGCGCTGTGGTGCGGCGAAGCTCGTGTAAAGCTCGACCCAGGCCGGCGAACCGGCACGTTCCCACTTGATCCCCGCAAATCCAGTCGCAGGTGGAATACCGTTTTCCAGATTCGGCGGCAGGCCCGTTCTCAAGTCTTTGCCATGAACGTAGAAAGCATTGGCGTTAACGGTAAGATTGCTAGCGAGCTCCATCGCCACACTTCCCTCAACACCGCGCATCCGAACTTTCAAAGCATTGGTGCGAACAAAAACCGCTGAGCTTGATAACGACGTGAACACGGCGCCCGTCGCATCCTGGCGGATAACCGGCTGCCCGCCGACGAGCTGGCCCACCGCTCCCTGCGGTAACAACAGCGTGCGCCGCTCAATTAGATTTGAAATATCGGAATCAAACGCCGAGACTGCGCCGCTAAAGTTTCTGCTCAGAAAACGGACGGCGAGTTCGTAACTGTAGAGTTGCTCGGCTCTGATCGGTTCAAGCAAGCGAACATCGATCAGCCGTTTTGCACTATCGAGCGTCCCCGTCGACCCATTTAGACGCACACCTTCTTCAGGAGAAATCTCAAATCCCAGTCCGGAAAGACCAGTGGCCGCAAAATCGTTGACGTTAGGAGCGCGAAAACCACGACTGACATTGCCGGTGATGTTCAGGTGAGAATTAACGGCGAAAGTCAGGCCGGTGTTGAAAGTAACGTCGTCGAAAGTCTCTTTCACGTCCGGCACTGTCGGCCTGCCTACCGCATCCAGCGGGTTCTCGATCGACGACTGGCTGTAGTCAAAAAGGCTGTAGCGAATGCCGAGTTGGGCGGTCAGACGCCGCGGTATCAGTGACACGACGTCCTGAGCAAAAATTCCGAGCGTCCGGTAATTTGATCCATTTGGAAAGCGCGCCCGAACGTCAGCGACGTTAGTGAAGGCGAGTGTCGTGTTACTGAAACTGAAATCCTGTTTACGCGATGTAATCCGTTCGTTGTAGAACTCAGCGCCAAATGTCAGCGAGTGGCTGCGCTTTATGCGCGTGTTTGCCTGCGCCTGGTAGCCGTACGAGCGCGTCAGATTAAACTCGTCGCTGATTCGCGAACGAAGACCCTGTGCGTTGTTGATGTTCTGTGAACGACGATCGTCGCGTTGCCCGTTGTACGAGAAGGTGGTTGAGATCGAATCGAACGGCCCCGCGCCCACACGATCGTAACGAGCGGTGAAGAAATCGAGCACCTGCGGATCGAAGCTGTTGAGCAGGTTGCCGATACCGCCGTCGAGTTGATCGTAACGACGCAAACCTAGTTGCGTTCCCCGCAGGTACTCAACCGACAAAATGTCGGCGTCCGAAACCTTGTACTGAAACTTCGCGTTTGCGTTGTATTGACCGTAGGCAGTGTCCTGCAGTCTGTTGCCGAGAAACTTCGACGAGATGCCGAGCAGACGTGTAGCAACGGAATGTGAATCCAGACCGCCGCCAGTGCGAAGATCCTGTGTGCGACGTCCTGAAGCAGCCGCGATGAAGCCCCAGTTATCCGAAGCGCCACTGATCGTCGTCGACAAACCCGCAGATAGATCGGCACTGGCGAAGTAAGTGTTGACGTTGCCGTGGAGCCCAAAGCTGTCCGAACCCTTTGGCGGGCGCGTCAGAACATTTATTGTTCCGCCCAATGAGTCAGAGCCGTATTGCGTCGATCCTGGACCACGAACAACTTCGATGCGGTCCGCGAAGTAGTGATCGATCAGCGCCGTATATTGATTGGCGCCGGGTCTGAAGGTTGCATTGTTGAAGCGAACACCGTTGATTAAATGCAGGACTTGTTGACCGGTTAACCCGCGCACAAATGGCGAGCCCTGGCCCGAAGTTGTTTGTTGAATGTGCACCCCAGGTACGTCGCGCAGCGCTTGCGGAAGAATGTTCGCGTAACGTCGAGCAATCTCATCGCCAGTAACAACGACAGGCGACTGCGCCACCTGAAACACTTCCTGCGGCAAACCACGACCGGGCGTTACGGTGACGGTTTCAAAGATCGTCGCTAGCTTCAGTTGAAACTCTAACTGCAGGTTCTCACCGCCGCCGACATGCAGCACACGACGAACTTCACGAAAGCCTTTCTTTTGAACAGCAACAACGTAATCGGCCGCGAGCACTTTTTCGAGCGTGAAGCGACCGCGCTGGTCCGTACTCGCGCGTTGTGTTTCGAGACCAGCAACACCGAAAAGCACAACCGACGCACCGCCGACAGTAGCGCCGGTTTGGTCCATAACCGTGCCCGCAACCTGTCCGGATGGAAACGAGTTGTTTGCGTGTGCTGCGCCGTAGCAAACAAGTGTGATAAGCATCACATTGAGCACGAACGCGGGTATGCGATTAGAACGAGACACACTCCAGGCAGACCTGGACTCGGCCTCGGTGGCTAAGAGTTTCATCAAAGCACCCTGCCAAATAAAAAATTAGCTACTACTGTCGGGGGTAGTAGTGCTGGTTGGAAGTAGAGTCTTACCTGTTATCGAGGATTACCCTTTAGTTTTGAACTTGCGTGAAAAAGAGACTCCGCTAAGGGCTTGATCAAAATCGAGGCGACCCACAATTGCGTTGTATGTACGCGCGACACACTAGACGAGGTACAGGCATGATGCAAGCACAATCAATTGGCCGATTTTACGATTTGTTGGCGAGTCTTTGTATTCAGCTCCGGAGAGGAATGCACGGGTTCGGTATTCGCTGGGCGTCATGCCATAGACGCGTTTGAAGTCTCTGACAAAGTGACTTTCATCTGCTAGTCCAACGCGACTCGCGATCTCTTTTACACTCAGAAACGTCGTGGTCAGTAGCACAGTAGACTGCTGCATTCTGAGTGATTTCAGATATTTCGCAGGCGAAACGCCGGTGATTGATTTGAATAGATAACAGAAATAAGCAGCCGAAAGATTTACTGACTGCGCCATCTTCCCAAGGCTAAAGTTCCGACTCGGATCGCCCTGCATTAATTCGATTACACGTTTGACTCTCTCCGCCATGATCCCTTCCTTAAAGTAGATCTATGCCTCGTGAGGATAAACTGGGCGGTATTGGGAGGCGCATAGTTTGCCACAAAGAGGCACAAAAAAGAATAGCCACAAAAAAGCACAAGAAGCACAAAAAGAAATCTGATGTTGGTCCGTTTTTTCTTTTGTGCCTTTTGTGCTTTTTTGTGGCTATTCTTTTTTGTGCCTCTTGTGGCCTATGGTCTGAGACGAATGCGGGCGAGGATGTCTGTGAACTGCCGTTGGGAACGGAGCTTCGCGAAGACTGGATCGACTTTGAGGTTCATCAACCAGATGTCCCGTTCTTCGACTGCTTTTTCTAGCCACTTAAATGCCTGGTCCTGATCGCCGAGTCCGGCGTAAATCGCCGCCACCGTGTAAGGCGAAACATAACGCTGGTCCTGTAACTGCTGCAGATCGTTGAGCACTTGTTTTGCTTCCGCAGTTTTACCGGAAGCAGCATACGCATGACCGAGCAATGCAAGCATCAACGGGCTGCCTGAAAGTTTCACCCCAGTCTGAAACTCCGCGATCGCTTCCGTATACATTCCCTTCGCTTCGTAAGCAAGACCGAGATAACGCCGGGCGGGAAACGAACTCGGATCCAGCTCGAGGATCTTGCGGCACTGCTCGATTGCTTTATCGTTCTGACCTGAGAGGTAGTAAATCCAACCAAGGTGCGAGCTCGCCACAAACGAGAGCGGCTCGAGTTCTTCAGTTCGTTTTGCTTCCGCGATTGCTTCGTCAAAACGTTCGATCGCGACGAGATAGGAGCTGTACCACTGGTGCGCGGGAGCGTAAGCCGGTTTCAGTTTGATTGCTTCCTGAAACTCACGCTCGGTCGCAGCGCGATCCCAGTCCCAGCGAAACTTGATGAACGCCATCGAGCTGTGTGCTTCCGCCGAGCTCTCATCGATCTCGAGAGCCTTTATCGCAGCTTCTTTCGCTTTTGGAAAACCTTCCTTCGGTTCGACCCGACCGTAAACAACCAGCATGTTGTAACAGTCTGCGATACCGGCATACGCCGCTGAGTTGTTTGGATCGATCGCGATCGCCTGGTTGAAAAATTCAATCGCCTCTTGCAATGCGTCGCCGGTGCGCTTGTTCCAGGCATTACGACCTTTTAAATAGAGCCGGTACGCATCGATTTGTTTCTTCTCTTCGACATTCAACTTCAGACGTAAGTTCTCAAAGATGTCCCGCGAGATGTCGTCCTGAACAAGCAGCACGTCAGAAACTTTGTGATCGTAATGTTGGCCCCACAACTGTGCGACGCTCTGGATATCGACGAGATCGGCTTGAATACTGATGATATCGCCATGACGGCGCATGCGGCCAGTAACAACTGCGCGCACATTTAGCTCCTGCCCAATCTTACGCGGATCGATGTCTCTGCCTTTGTAACCAGCCACGACACTTCGCGGCACGACACGCAACTGCGGCAGCTTCGAAAGACTATTGATCAAGCTCTCCGCAATCTTGTCGTTGATGTATTCCGCGTCTGGATCAGAGGATTCATCAACAAAAGGAAGGACCGCTATCGAGCCGATAGGAGCCGCTTCTCCCGTCGTTCCACGGCCGGTGAAATAGACGACGCCAATGATCCCGATCACCACGAGGCCAGCAGCGAGCGCGTAAAAAGGAGTCCTTTTCACACCACGACGACTGTCGGGAATCGGTACAACAGGAGTTGAGTCGATCTGGACTTCGGGAATGTCGTGTTCCGCCCCATTGCCCCATGACTGATTTGTATCGGCGACAAAGCGATACCCGCGGCGCGGTACGGTCTCAATAAACTGGACGCCGCCCGAACTCTCGCCGAGCGCTTTCCGCAGCAGCGAGATGTTCTGTGTCAGATTTCCTTCCTCGACAAACGTGTTAGGCCAGACGCGTTTCATCAGATCGTCTTTGGCGACGACCTGCCCGCCGTGCTCAACGAGCGTCACCAGAATGTCGAATACTTTCGGAGTGAGCGGAACCGGTTCACCCTCGCGCAACAGGACGCGTTCCGCGGGTTTGAGGCGGAAACGGCCGAATTCGTAACTGTGATTGTCCTGCTGAGCCATTAAAACCGGCCTTGAGAAATATCTTTGAGGAAATCTTGAGCGCTACCTGAGGACTTCTCCGTGCTCCCGGACTAAGTTCCAATCCAAGTTCTTTGAGGCGAAGTGATTGTAATCCACAGATTACACAGATTACTAGCGGGCACTTGCGTAATCTGTAACTCAAGCTTGGAGCGTGGCGTCCCGACACGGCTTTGTCCTCGACTGGCGCTGTCGAAACAGAGGGCCGGGCCACCGCGCTCCAGACATAGGAAATCTCCCCAATGATCAACTCAAAAAAGACATCCGAACTAATCGAAACATCCGTCATTTACCTATTGAGTGCGGCCGTCGCCGTGGGTGCGTTCATCCTGGTGTGGCTAATTTCCCTGTTTTTTGGGCTTGGCCACGCCTGATTTCCTGAGGATGAACCAGGAACTGGCACCGCTCGCCAGTGCCAGGCCGGCGGCCGTAAACATGATGACCCGAAACCCGAACACAAAAGACTCGGCTACCACCCTCTTCACCTGCTCCTGTGTCCCAGCGTCAGCGTTTCCTGGCACTTCCAGCGCCGCCAGCTTCACGCGCTGTTCGTAAATCGAATGCTTCAATTGCTCATCCACCTGAATCTCGTTCATGCGATTCACCAAATGCCTGCTGAACGCGTGCAACATGACCACCCCAAACACAGCGATGGCCAGCAGCCCCGCTGTGCGCGACACGGCGTTGTTGATTCCTGACGCCGCCCCGGCCTGTTCCTCACCAACAGCTGTCATCACTGTCGTCGTAAGCGGCGCGACACTGATTGACATGCCGAGTCCAAGAACTACCACTGCGGGAAAGAAACTCGTCCAGTAGTTTCCACTTATTGATGGAACGGCGAACAAGACGAAACCAGCGGCAGCTATCGTCGGACCGATCGTCAGTGGCAAACGCGCGCCAAATCGATCGATCAAACCTCCGGACCAGCGCGATAGTGAGAACATCAAGACGACGAATGGCAATAACGCCGCACCGGCCGCAGTCGCTGAGTAACCTTGAATTTGAATGAGGTTGAGCGTGAAGAAAAAAAGCATTCCGCTCAAAGCGGCGTACAGGAACAACGTCAAAATATTCGCACCCGCAAAGTCTCGACTACGAAAGAGACTCAGTGGCACCATCGGATTCTTTGCACGAGCTTCGTTGAAGACGAAAGCAGCGAGGGCCACTGCGCCGCCGATCAATGTCAACAACACAAATGGATTTCGGAAACCGAGGCGCGGTGATTCGATCAACCCGTAGATCACTCCGCCCAGTCCAATCGTCGCGAGTGCAGCACCGAGCCAGTCCAGTCGACCGGGATGATTCTTTTCACGCATCTCCGGGACTTTTGAGAGCGAGATCACAAGCACCGCGACGGCGAGTGGCAGATTCAGAAAGAACGCCGCGCGCCACGACCAGTGTTCGACCAGCCAGCCACCAAGCACTGGGCCAATAGCCGTAGTAATCGCAGAAAAACCCGACCACGTTCCAATCGCCTTGCCACGTTCCTTCTCGTTGAATGATGAACTGATCAGCGCCAAACTGCCGGGCACCAACAACGCACCGCCAATTCCCTGCACCGAGCGCGCGATAATCAGTTGGTCGATGTTGGCTGCGAGACCGCAACCGGCAGAGGAAATCGCGAAAACAACGACACCGATGTTGAATATGAAACGGCGCCCGTACAGATCGCCGAGCGAGCCACCGACAAGCAATAGTGCGGACAGAAATAGTGAATAGGCCTCAACGACCCATTGAATCCCGATCGCGGTGGCATTGAGATTGGTCTGAAGAAAAGGAAGGGCCACATTGACGACCGTCCCGTCGATGAACGCCATGCTCGACGCGAGTATCGTCGCCGCTAATACCCATCTGCCATTAGCCACAAAGAAGCACCAAAAGATTTTTAGCCACAAAAAGGCACATAAGTCACAAAATAGGGGGTTGTTTCAGCATAACTCTTTTTGTGCTTTTTGTGCCTTTTTGTGGCTAAAAAGGTTCGTCTATCGACGCGCTTTGCCTCGTGAAAAACTTCGGCCCTTCCGGTGTGATGTAGAGACAGTCTTCGAGGCGAATACCGAACTCACCATAGATCACGATCGTAGGCTCATCACTGAAACACATCCCGGGCTGGATTGGCGTCTTGTTGCCACGCACAAAGTTGGTCCACTCGTGACCATCAAGACCGATCCCGTGTCCGGTGCGATGCGGGAGTCCCGGAACTTTGTAGTCCGGACCAAAGCCTGCATCGACGATCACCTTGCGAGCAGCAGCGTCGACGGCTTCACACGGAGCGCCGACTTTCGCCGCGGCAAAGCCGGCGTCCTGCGACTTTCGTTCGAGGTCCCAGATCTGTCGCTGTCGCTCGGTGGCCTTGCCGAATACGAACGTGCGGGTGATGTCTGACTGGTAACCATCAACACTGCAGCCACCGTCCATCAGCACCACGTCGCCTTCCTTCAACCGCTGCGGCGTGCTGCTGCCGTGCGGGAATGCGGTGTACTTTCCGAAGCTAACGAAGATTCCACCTGAGGTTCCGAGCTGGCGAAATGCTGCCGCACAATTTCCGGCAAACTCACCCTGCGTCATGCCTTCAGTCATGCTTTCGCGTGTCGCTTTGTAAGCCTCGATCGTGATGTCGTTGGCGATCTGCATCAACGAGATTTCAGCCGGCGATTTGAACATGCGACAACCGGCAGTGATCGGATCGGCACTCACAAACTTCACTCCAGGCGAGACCTGTCGAATGCCGTCGTACAGGAAGAAGCGCACACGCTCTTCAATGCCGACGGTACCGGTGCGCACACCCCGATCCCTAAATATCTCTGCGACGCGTTTGTACGGGCTCTCGTCTTCTTCCCACGTGCGTATGTCGTTGCCCATTTTTATGAGTTCGCGCGCTCGTTCTTCCTCGAACTTCGGACACACCCACGCAATCTCACCGCGAGCCGGAATCACCATGGCTAACATTCGTTCGCTCGTGCCCCAGCGCATGCCGGTGTAATAGAACATGCTGGTGCCGGGCTCGACGTAGATAGCGTCGATTCGATTGTCACGCATCAGTTTTTGCGCTTTCTCGATACGACTCTTGCGCTCGTCGAGCGTGATGGGAACTACGTTGTCAGTCATGCGACGCAAACGTCGAATCGGCTCCGGCTGCGTTCCCTGTTGCGCGTGAACCAGCGTTTCACCAAACAGCGCCGCGCCGGCAATACCGGCGGACAAACGTAGAAAGTCTCTGCGATCAGTGCACATTTAGAGGGCCTCTTTTTTGGAGTGGTCTGTATCCGTCTTTTCCGTGTTAATCTGTGGCCAAGATCCAACCGCAGAATGTACTCGACGCGGGTTTACAACGACAAGTGATTCAGCGCCTGACTGCTTTTTTGTTGCTGTTCTTCTGCTGCGGCTCTGTGGTGGCGCAGAGAGTTCTCCGTTGGGGCGCCGATCCGAGTGGTGGCGCCCCGTACGTCTACACGGATCCGGCCAATCCCGATCGTTACATCGGCTACGAGAAAGAAATGGTCGACGCCCTGGCCCACGCGATGGGCCGAGAAGCGGAGTTTGTGCCGAGCGACTGGGAAACGCTCGTCTCCGCGCTGCAACGAAAGTCGTTTGACGTGATCGTCAACGGGCTCGAGCCAACCGGCGATCGCGCCAAGCAGATTCAATTCAGCAAGCCTTATTACATTTTTCAACTACAACTCACTGTCCGGCGCGACGACAATCGCATCAACTCGATCGACGACTGCAAGAACCGCACAGTAGGAACACTCGCTAACACCGCCGCTTCACGATTGCTGGAGCAACAGGGCATTCCGATGCGCAGCTACGCAGATCCGGTCGGCGCGTATCGCGATCTCGAACTAAAACGCATCGATGCTGTCGTGATGGACGTTCCAGCCGAGGCGTTCTACGCGCGCAACAATCCGAAGTTGAAGCAGGCAGGGCCTCCATTTACGCGTGGGCTTTACGTCATCGGTCTGCGCAAAGGCGACGACGCGTTGAAAGCTGAGGTAGACGCCGCCATCGACAAGATAATCTTTGACGGAACACTCGAAGCGATCCTGAAGAAGTGGGGGCTTTGGAACGATGCGCAAGTCGAGTTTCAGGCGCCGATTCGCGCCGGAACCGCATCTGCCAAAGTCGAGGAATACACGACGACCAACGCGACATTCAACTGGCGTGAAGCACTCTGGCGACTAACCCGCGCGGCCGCCGTCACAGTGCTCATCGCGCTCGGTTCGATGGTAATTGCAGTCGTTCTCGGATTGCCCCTGGCCGTCGGACAGTGGAAAGGCCCGGCGTGGTTGCGCGCGTTCTGCACGATCTACGTGGAATTCTTTCGCGGTACGCCGGTCCTGGTCCAATTATTATTTCTATACTTTGGTTTACCAGTTATCGGAATCGCAATGCCCGGTTGGCTGACTGCGCTTGTCGGACTCGGCTTGAACTACGCTGCATACGAATCACAGGTTTATCGCGCTTCGCTCGAGGCGATTCCGAATGGCCAGTGGGAAGCTGCCTACTCCCTCGGCATGGGACCGATGCTCGCCTTTCGTCGCATCATCCTGTCGCAGGCGTTTCGCATTGCTCTCCCGCCGATGACGAACGACTTCGTGTCTCTCTTTAAAGATACTTCCGTGGCGTTTGCGATCTCCGTGTGGGAGTTGGCCACCGCATATCGCGAGCTCGCGAATGCGTCGGGACAGTTCCTGTTCCTCGGCGTCGTTGTGTCGGCGTTCTATCTCGCGATGAGTTTGCCGATGGCCCATCTTGCGCGACTGCTCGAGAGACGTTTGAGTGAGCGAGCTACGGCGCGCGTGGAAGAGGAGGCTGTTGCATGATTCGCGTCACGGACCTGCGCAAGCGGTTCGGCAACAGCGAGATCCTGAAAGGGATCAGCTTCGACGTGCCGCCGCAAACTGTTTTGGGCGTGATCGGGGCGTCGGGAAGCGGAAAGTCGACGCTGTTGCGTTGTCTCAACGGACTGGAAACGATCAGTGGGGGAACTGTCGACTGCGACGGTGTCCGACTCGAGGCAAACCTGTCTCACGCAGAGTATCGAAAGCGCGTGAAGGATCTACGGCTGAAAGTCGGCACGGTTTTCCAGCATTTCTATCTCTTCCCTCACCTGTCGGTCGTTGGAAACATTATCGAAGCTCCGGTGCACGTGCTGCGCACGCCGAAGAAAACGGCTGAGACTGAGGCCAGGGAACTTCTCGAAGCTGTGGGAATGACGCATGCGGCGCGACGCTATCCGGGGTCGTTGTCCGGCGGTGAACAACAGCGAGTTGCGATTGCTCGTGCCCTTGCAATGCACCCAGCGTTGTTACTACTCGACGAGCCGACGAGCGCGCTCGATCCGCGTCGCATTAACAGCCTGCGCACGTTGCTGCGAACGTTTGTGGAACAAGGTCACACAATGATCATCATCTCTCACTCGATGGGATTTCTCGCCGGAGTTTCCGACAATATTTTGTATATGGAAGGTGGGGTGGCGGTCGAGTTTGGACCAACCGAAAAGGTAATGAACTCCCCCCACGACGCTCGCACCAAAGATTTCCTGTTATCCGCAGATTCCACAGATTAAATCTGTAATCTGGGTTTTGCGCCTGAGAGTGTTTCCAGGTAACTTTCAAACTTTGCGGGGTCGTCGACGTTTGTGATCTTAGTGCCCAGCAAATAACCCTGGCCGATGTATGGACCATTGAGACGCTCACACCTGACCGGGCTGACTTCCAATCCAATCACGCCCCCCGGAACGTGCAGCGAAAGATTCAGACGGTTTGTGCCGGTGCAAAATCTCTCATCGATGATGGTCGAAGGAAGGACCATGCACATGCCTGCGGCGCTGAGGTCATGAGTGCGTCCGAGGAAGATGAGTGACGATTCACAATTCTGAACGTCGTTGTCTAATAAAGATAGAGTAGCAGTCAACTCTACCTCGCAGCGTGCCTTGATGCGGCGCATTCGCCGGCGTTCGATGGACGAAGCAATCTTTTCCAAGCTGGGCAGTCTTCCTAGTCGGGTAAAGTCGAGACCGGAGCCGGTTTCCGCAAGTTGTTTAATTATCGAGGCTCGGAGCCGAAGACGACGTTCTCCGGCTGGCCAGTAGTAACACGAAACGATAAATTTGTACATGTAAGAAGCTGATAAAACAGAGTTCTGCGAGATGAACTCTGCGCCATCCCGGACATTCCTGGAAATTTCGTTTAACGAATGAGTTAAAAGCTCAATACGGCTATAATCCCACTTTCCAACCCCATGGAATCCGACGAGTCAATTACTTCCCGAGCCCACCTGATAACCGTGTTGCAAATGGCCTATTCCGGCGAACTCGCGGCGGGCTACGCCTATCGCGGCCACTGGCATTCAGTGCAGGATGCCGAAGAGCGAGCCCGAATCAAGCAGATTGAAGACGAGGAATGGCACCATCGGAAGCTGGTTGGCGAGATGCTGGAGAGCCTGGGCACTGGTCCAAACAAAGTGCGAGAGATACGTGCCACTGTGGTGGGCCGAGTGCTCGGACTGATGTGTCACCTCAGCGGGTGGTTTGCGCCGATGTATGGCGCGGGGCGGTTAGAGAGTCGAAACATCGTGGAGTACGAAACAGCCGCACATCACGCGCTCGCGTGTGGTCGCGAGGATCTGATTGACTGCCTTTTGACTATGGCGGAAGTCGAGTGGGAACACGAGCATTACTTCCGCGGCTGCGTGCTGCGACATCGCTGGTCCAAAAGTATTACCATCTGGCCCGAACCACCACCGAAAGAATCAATCCGTGCCTCTTTTCCGTGTTCATCCGTGGCTAAAATATGACGAAAATTCTGGTTTTCATCTTATTACTGTCTGTCTCCGCCCACGCGCAGTCTCAAAACAAGAAACTCGCGGCAGAAGTGAAGGCCGAGTTTCTGCACGCCTGGAATGGGTACAAGAAGTACGCGTGGGGACACGACGATCTGAAACCGTTGTCCAGGACGCATCACGATTGGTATCCACAGCCACTTCTGATGACGGCTGTCGATTCGCTCGACACCATGATCCTGATGGACATGGACGAGGAGGCCGCCGCGACGAAGCAGTACATTCTCGACAATCTCTCGTTCGACAAAGACATCGAGGTGCAGAATTTCGAGATCACGATCAGACTGTTGGGGGCACTGCTCACCAACTACCAGTTAACCGGCGACAAGCGCTTGCTGAATCTCGCCGAAGACCTCGGCAATCGGCTCCTGCCGGTGTTCAATTCACCGACCGGCATGCCGTATCGCTACGTCAATCTAAAGACCGGGAAAGTGAGTAAGCCCATCAGCAATCCCGCAGAAACCGGGACGCTCCTCATCGAGTTCGGTTCTTTGAGTAAGTTCACGGGCAAGCCGATCTATTACGAAAAGGCCAAGCGAGCACTCGTCGAGACTTACAATCGCCGTTCGAAGATCGGTCTGGTGGGCGAATGGATCAACGTCGAGACCGGCCAATGGACCAACACAGACAGTCACATCAGCGGCGCGATCGATAGTTATTACGAATACCTTTTGAAATGCTCTTTGTTGTTTGGCGATCAGGATTGCAAACTCATGTGGACCAACAGCATCGCCGCCATCAACAAATACCTCGCCGACGAAAAGCGAAATGATTACGGTGGCGAGCTTTGGTACGGGCACGCGGACATGAATACCGGCGCGCGTCGTGCAACGACCTACGGCGCGCTCGACGCATTCTTCCCGGCGGTGCTGGCGCTATCAGGAGATCTGAAACGAGCGAGGCTGTTGCAGGATTCATCGTTCAGGATGTGGAATCATGCGGGTATCGAGCCGGAAGAGTTTGATTACGCTGCGGGCAAGATTACTTCGCCGGGCTATCCGTTGCGACCGGAGATCGTCGAGTCGACTTACTATCTCTATCGCTACACGAAAGAGCAGAAGTATCAGTTGATGGGCGAGAAGCTGTGGCGCGACTTCGTTAAGTACTGCCGCACTGATGAAGGTTATGCGGCGCTGAAGAACGTCGAGACCAAGGAAAAGACCGACTCGATGCAGAGCTTCCTCTTCGCCGAAACCTTCAAATACTTCTACCTGCTCTTCGCTCCAGCAGGCGCGCTCGACTTTGATCGGGTGATCTTCAACACCGAGGCGCATCCCATTAAGAAATTTTAGCCCCGGATTCACGCGGATAAACGCAGATCTGCGTCAATCTACGTTCATCCGCGGCGAATTTTTCTTACTTGTATTCCACGCCTAAATTCTTGAACACGAACGCGTAAATATCACGCGTCTGCTCGATCGATTTCGTCGTGCTGCTGGCGCCGTGTGCAGAGTTCGTATCGATGCGAATGAGAATCGGGTTGGGACCACCCTGAGCCGTCTGCAATGCAGCCGCGTATTTGAAGTTGTGCGCGGGCACAACGCGGTCGTCGTGATCGGCCGTCGTGATCAAGGTCGCAGGATACTTCGCTCCAGCCTTCACGTTGTGTATTGGCGAGTAAGCATAAAGCGCCTTGAACTCCGCTTCATTGGCCTCGCTCGAACCATAGTCAGCAATCCAGCCCGCACCGATCGTGAACTTCTGGAAACGCAACATGTCCATCACGCCTGCCTGCTCGACCACCGCCCGGAAGAGTTCCGGACGTTGATTCGACACAGCGCCAACCAGCAATCCACCATTTGAGCCACCCTGAATTGCGAGCTTGCTCGACGACGTGTACTTGTTCGCGATCAGATACTCGGCCGCGGCGATGAAGTCATCGAAGACGTTTTGCTTCTTGAGCTTCGTGCCGGCCTCGTGCCACTTCTCGCCATACTCTCCTCCACCACGGAGGTTTGCCACCGCATAGACCACGCCCTGTTCCAGAAGAGCCAATCGCAGCGAGCTGAAACTCGGCGACTGGACCACGTTGAAACCACCATAGCCATACAACAGCGTCGGATTGTTGCCGTCGAGCTTCAGTCCTTTCTTATAGACAAGGAACATCGGAACGCGCGTTCCGTCTTTGCTCTTGTAAAAGACCTGCTTCGTTTCAAAGTCATCAGACTTAAATCCGGGAATGTCGACCGTGCGGTACACAGTCGATTTCCTGCTGGCGATGTCGTACTTGTAGATCGTCGGTGGAGAATTGAACGAGGTGTAAGTGTAGAACACGACTTTGTCGTCATTTAGACCACCGAAGCCATTCGCTGATCCCACACCCGGCAACACGATTTCATTCTCGAGCTTTCCATCGAGACTAAACACATACGCGCGCGTCGCCACATCTTTACGCCACGAAGCGAAGAGCTTGCCACCGGCAGTGCCGACACCCTGCAACGGCTCGGTTCTTTCCGGCAAAACATCCTTCCAGTTCTTTTCGTCCGGGTTCTTTGGATCGACGAGGACGACACGACCGTTTGGCGCATTCCGGTCAGTGCGGATCAGGAACTTGTCGCCGACGTTATCGATAACACCAAAGCTGTCGTCGCCAATGTCGCCGACGAGGGGAGAAAACTTGTCCTCGCCCTTCGAGAGATCTTTGTAGAAAACAGCATTTCCTTTTTTGCCCTTGCTCTGGTCTGACATGGTGAGGATCGCGAAGCGCTCATCTTCAGTGGTGCCTACTCCCTGAAAGCGTTCCGGATGTTGCTTGTCTTCGTAGACCAGTACATCGGCCGACTGTGGTGTGCCGATTTTGTGAAAGTAGACAGTTCGGAACTCGAGTTTTTTGCTGAGTTCTTTGCCCTTCTCCGGTTCGGGATAACGGCTGTAGTAAAAGCCGTCTCCCTGCCATGAGGCCCCGCTGAATTTCACCCAATTGATCTCATCAGAGAGCAACTTGCGTGATTCCACTTCCATCACTTTGAGTGTTACCCAATCTGAGCCGCCCTGTGAAATCCCATAAGCAAGATATTTGCCGTCTCTCGAAAGTGAGAACGCACTCAGAGTCGAGGTGCCGTCGGCCGAGAATTTATTTGGATCGAGAAACTCTTCCGGCGTTCCGTCTATGCCTTTTTGTATGTAGTAAACGCTCTGATTCTGCAATCCGTTGTTCTTCGTGGAGAAGTAAGTGTCGCCCGCACGTCGAAACGGCGCGGAGACACGCGGATAGTTGTAGAGCTGCATCAGACGCGCTTTGAGTTTCTCGCGATACGGGATGGAATCGAGATACGCGAACGTGACTCTGTTCTGGGCGTCAACCCAGGCTTTTGTCTCGGCGGAATTTTCGTCTTCGAGCCAGCGATATGGATCGGGGACTTTGGTCCCGAAGTAATCATCGACCTGCTCGACTTTCTTACTTTCGGGATAAGCAATCTTGGAATTATCGGAAGAGGCACGGCTCGCAGATCCCGTCGATGCGCCTGGTGCGACGCTTTGCGCGTGCGAGCCCGTCACAAACGGTGCGACCGCAGCAAGACCAAGGACTGCGGCGACAGACAAAAAGGCCAACAAACTTCGACTCTTATTCATGTTTTCTTTCTCCGGAGGCAGGAATTGGAACGGAAATCTTAATAAAACATCGGGCTAAAGTCCAAGGCCGTATTTAGCCACGGATTACACGGATCTGGTACAATCCTTTCGATGTCTAACCCGCTCGACACTCGCGCTAACCTTTTCGCCGACTAGCCTGGTCCGTCTTTAATTCGATTCTTTCCAGCCTGACCTTGAAGGTTTTGGCGTTCTATGGGCCATCATGACAAGGGAGTCAAAAATGTCTACCAGCGTACTCGCACCTCCGAAGCGTCCCAATATCAAGACCGAACTGCCGGGTCCAAAAGGCAAAAAAATCGTCGAAGCGGATGCAAAGTTTGTTACCCCTTCCTACCCCCGACCGTCGTTCAAGCTCATCGCCGAACGTGCCATCGGCGTTTGGGTCGAAGACGTCGACGGGAATGTGTTTCTGGATTGCAATGCCGGCGTAGCCGTCTGTTCAACTGGTCACTGCCATCCAGAAGTAGTTAAGGCAATTCAGGAACAAGCAGCACAACTGATTCACATGTGCGGTACTGATTATTACTACCGCCAGATGCCGGAACTCGCAGAAAAGCTCGACGCGATCGTGCCCGTGCAATCGCCAACGCGAACTCACTTCGCAAACAGCGGCACCGAAGCAGTCGAGACCGCACTCAAACTCGCGATGCACGCAACCGGTCGAGAGAAGTTCATCGGTTTCTTCAACAGCTTCCACGGACGAACACTCGGGTCGCTTTCGCTGACTTCGTCGAAGCCGGCGCAGCGAAAGGGTTTCAAGCGACAGGCGCTCGACGTGGTCCATGTGCCTTATCCAAACGAGTTTCGCAATCCCTTTAGTGCGGCTGACTGCGGCGATGGCGGTGCGGCCCAGGGCGCACTCAACTGGATCGAAGAGCGCTTGTTCAAGACGACTACGCCACCTGAGGAAGTCGCAGCAATCGTCGTTGAAGCAGTGCAGGGTGAAGGTGGTTACGTGCCGGCGCCGAAAGGTTTTCTGAAAGGACTGCGGCGAATTTGTGACGAGCACGGGATTCTTCTAATCGTCGACGAGGTACAGTCGGGAATGGGTCGCACTGGGAAGATGTTTGCGTGCGAGCACTACGACGTTAAGCCCGACATCGTTTGCATTGCGAAAGGTATCGCTTCGGGATTGCCACTCGGTCTCTGTGTTGCGCGTGCGGATTTGATGGATTGGAAACCGGGTGCACACGCGTCGACGTTTGGGGGCAATCCGGTTTGCATTGCATCGGCGTTGAAGACGATCGAACTGCTCGAAGGTGGGTTGGTGCAGAATGCCGCGGAAGTCGGAGCGTACTTGAAAGCGGGTTTGGAAAAACTTCAGGAGAAGCACGACTCGATTGTCGACGTACGTGGTATGGGATTGATGATTGGTGTGGAGTTTGTTACTGCGGAACTGCGTGATCGTATCGAGGTCGCTTGCTTCGATCGGGGATTGATCATTCTCGGCGCAGGAGCAAGCACGATCCGCTGGTCACCGCCCTTAATACTCACGAAAGAGAATGTCGACGTGGCACTCGAGATCTTCGATGAGGCCATATCCGCATCGATCTAATATAAGCCACGGATAAAACGGATCTGTTTACGGATCCGTTTTATCCGTGGCTAAGCTTTACGGCGATTTCGTGCATGCGGGATCGAAGTCGATCCTCGTCCACCGTCACTACACGTCCATCCCTGAAAACTTCGCGGCCCGCCACTACCGTTAAGACCACATCTCGTCCTGAAGAAGCAAAGATCAAAGTGGCGATCGGATCGTAGTTTGGAAGCTGATGCGCACCAGCTAGTGATACAGCCGTAAGATCCGCCTGCATGCCTTCCTTCAATTGTCCCGTGGCGGCTTGCAGCGCTGTCGTTGCGCTGACGGGCGCGCCGCTCGCTCGAGCCAACAGCGTCGCGAAACGAGCTTCTTCGAGAATGTCACACGTGTTGTTGCTGCCAACTGAATCGCTTCCCAGTCCCACTGAAACTCCGGCCGCGATAAACTTCGCGAACGGCGCGTGCCCGTGGCCCAGTTTCGCGTTCGACTTCGGACAATGCGCAACCTTCGCGTCGTAGCTTCGCAGGGTCTCGATGTCTTCGTCATCAACTCGAATGCAGTGAGCGAGCAGCGGGCGCGTTTCAAGAATGCCAACCTGCTTCAAATACTGAACCGTCGAGACACCGGGCGCTTTCCACTCAATCTCGCGTCGCGCCAGACCTTCCGCGAAGACACCGCACCCCTCGCGGACAAACATGGCTTCCGCTTCCGATTCCGCCGCATGCATCATGAGCGGCAAGTTTTCTGATTTAGCGAGGTCTGCGATCAATTCCAGTTGCGGTCCGCACACCGTGTAAGGCGCATGTGGTGAAACTCCAGCACTCACGAGTGCAGTCTCAATGGATTTCATTTCCTTCAGCTTGCCCTTGAGGTTCGCAAAGTTGTCAGCAACCAAACGCGGATCCGGTCCAAACGATTCCTGGTAAACAACACCGCGCAACCCGACATCCTGCAACGCGCGCATACTCACGATCGCGGAGTCGCTCGCATCGTCAACACGCGTGATTCCCGCTCGCGCTGCTTCGCACGCACCCCACGTCGCCGAAACCAGAATGTCATCAGGCGTCATGCGTTCGAAGCGCGCTATAGTTAATTTCCTCAGCCATGCAAAAAAATCGGCCTCCTCGTTTTCGAGGTAACCGCGCATCGCGGTGAGTTCCAGATGAGTATGAGAGTTAACTAAACCGGGAAGGATGATCGCTTCGCCGAGTGATTCAATCGTGAACTCGGGAAACCTCTCGACGATTTCTGTCTGACTTCCGAGGCCAATGATTAAATCGCCGGCGACCGCGACGGCGCCATTCTCGATTGGTGCGACCGAAACGGGAACGACCCAACCCGCCGAATAGATCCTATTCATTTTGCGGTTGAAGGCTCCTTCAAGGCTGCGCTCGAGCTTTTTGCGCTCTTCAGCGCTCGGTATCGTTGCATGATCGAAATCACGTACGCGCGCGTGGAGGGAATGTCGATGCGATTGATGAATTCCGCACCCGACTGAGTGTTACCCGGCGGATTGGACCGGCTCCACTCGACTGCACGACTCGGTCCCGCGTTGTATGCGGCGACCATCCGCGTTTCAGTTTCAGGTGCATCCTGAAACTGCTCGTAGATCTTTTCGAGATACCAGCAACCGATTTGGATGTTCCGTTCTGGATCGCGCAGTACGGCTTGTGGATCGCTCGCCATCTGATTTTGTAGTTCGCGCATCCCCGTTTCGCTGGCCCATTCGCGACCGACAGCCGGCATCACTTGCATCAACCCGATTTCGCCGTCTTTACCGATTTTCCACGGGCTGAAGTAAGTCTCTTCGTAGATCATGCTCCAAACGAGATCGGGATCGACGCGGTAGATCGATGCTTGCCGTGCGATGAGGGAATCAAAACGGTGAGTCCAGTAACTATTGAAAGCGTAAGCGGCAGCCAGCAGTATGAGGATTAGGAGAATTACGGCAAGAACACGCTTCATAACATTGCCGATTGCCAATTGCCGATTTCCGATTTGTCTGATTTATTAAAATTGGCAATCGGCAATTGGCAATCGGCAATAAACATTAATTTCTTCTCCTGAGACCGGACCAATAGGTCGCGCGTGAGACGGCGTAGTCAATCCCTTCGTAGCGCGAACGCAGAGCGTGTTCGTCGAGCACGTGCCCTTGAAGCCAGACCTCCGCGTCGAGCGTGGCGCCCACTGCAAGCGAGCCACGCAGCGCGCGACGGTTGACCAGCACTTCGAGTTTGATACGTTCGAGATCGAGATGAATCCAGAAAAGCTCGCCTCCGGAAAGCGGATTCTTCAAAGGTTTGAAGGCAATGATTCGGCCCGAGAGACTCCAGTCGTTTTCGTGTGCGGCTCGAGCCGGCGCGGCTTTTTCGAGTGGCACCCACCGCGTCTTGCCTCTCGTGCGACGCACGCGCGCGCGGTATGCGAGACCGCAAAGACCGATGTGCAACTCCTGCGCGGCGAACCCCGTCGGACCAACCTCAGTCAGATTCTGTAACTCGAAGAGCACCTCGCAGTCAGTTCCTTCACGATAACCGTGGATGACTGCTTCGCCTTCTTCGTCGTATTCGGTCAACGCCCACGGCGCAATCGTCTGAATATAACGCGCACGAAAGCCCGGACGGCAATCAGCGTAGAAAAGATCGCCGCTGCCTGACTCGTAGAGCACGGTCCATACTTCGAGACCTTCACCGAGTTTCCAGCAACGTCCATGCAAGACAGCGCCGCGTCTGTTGAGCTGTGTGGCCTCGCCCTGGTCCCCTGCTCGCTCCGCGAGATAGTTGAAAGCCTTCTCGCTCGAGACTTCCAAACCGATCGTTTCAAAAGTAGGATTCATGATTCAGCTAATAGTTATTATTGCTACGCGCACATTATTACGCGCTACGCTTTCGCTGTCTATGCTTCGCGGGCTTACCGTTGGTGGTCTCAGCGCGCGGCGCACGAGTTCTGAAACCACGAATGACGCGTTGTGGGCCATGTGACGGCTGTGTTCCAGACCGGACCATCTCGGTAAACAGATCGACATCATAATCCGCTTCACGCGACATCTCTTCACGAATCGCGTGCAAGACTTCTAAAAATTTTGGGCGACGGTACATGTTTTCTTTAAGATAGGTCCTATATGTCCTATAGGACCTATATCACCTGCTCTGTTGCTTCGGACACTAAAAACTCGGGCGTCACGATCATCGGGACATAAAAACCTGCGGCCGTATTGAACAACCGAATTCGTGCTTGCCGGCGCACGTTTGCAAGATGGCCGAAATTCCACGTCACGAGATAATCGATCTTGTGAAATGAAGCAATCGCGACGTGCAACGCGTCGGCAATGTACTTGCGATGAAAGATCCCACGCGAGATATAACCCTCCGCGAGAATCGCAGCCTCCTCCGTGAGATCCACCTGCTCGAGATTGCTGATCAGTTTCAGATACGAACTGCGATGCGGTTCTTTCAAACGTGCCAGCTCTGACGCCACGAGTGGCGAAACTACCGCGCGATAGTCGGGCATCTCGTGTTCCCACCAACGGATCGTCAAGTCGCGTCGAAAAGGCTCACCGTTATCGAGGTAAGCACCAATCACCGATGTTTCCAGATAAAGCGCCTGTTTCATGGAGTTACTACTACTTCCGGGTTGATATTTTCGACGCTTCTTGGTTTTTGATTCAAAGGTTCCAAACGCATTGCTCCCCTTGCAAAATCAAAATAGATACGGAAGTGTCGCAGGAAATTACCACCAAGGATACCGCTCTGCGTAAAGCCGGCGGTCTCGTTGACCGGCTCGAGGTCGAGCACCGCGGCGCTGATCTTCTCGAGCTTGCTCAAACCAAGACTCAGTCGCGGCAGTTGCAGCAGCTTCACATCTTCTGTCACACCCGCAGCTCCAAACACTCGCATCTTGGAAGGCTGCAACAGATCCAGAAGCTGTTCCTGCTGCGAAAGTTTTTCCGAGATCACCGTGATGCTCGCGGCCGTGTCGATAATAAAATTGACACTCTTGTCGAATCCGTCGAGGGCGACTTCACCGCTCAGGAATCCGCTCGACGTCGTTCGTAACGGAACTTCAACCGAGCCGTCGTTCGGCGCGACCGGTATGAGCATTTGATAAGTATCGGGACGTCGCACTGTGGTCCAACTCTCGACCTGGTCGGTCTGATTCTGCCGCACCAGCGACATCTTTCTCGTTCCGTAATCGATCGACGTAAGAAACTTCGAGACTACCGACAGTCCCAGATATCCATCTACCGGAATATGGCTGTCGAAAAACTTCCGAATATAAACCGGCACGTTTCCAATCTTCGCCGTGCCAATCTCAATCGAGTCGAGAAAGCCGTAGACGATTTCAAACTTTCCGCCGCCACCCACAGCACGAGCCTGGCCGCCCCTCGCGATCGGCTTCATGTTGAGACGTTTGGCCGTTTGCTCGGAAACTACCGACATGCCCGAACCGGTATCGAGTACAAAACGCAACGGCTCTTTCTGTCCGTTGATCCGAACCTGAATAATAGGACGGTTGTCAGTCGCTTCGAATGGCACTGAGGAACGATAGTCACCGCCGGGAACGTAAAGGGATCCTTGTCTGCCGAGGTAACGAAGAAAATCGATCAACCCGGCGATGCGAGCACGGCGATCGTAATCATTCTTAGGCGCGATCAGTAGAAAGCGCTCGTAGGCGTCGGCCGCTTCCTTGTATTTCTCACTACGCGCCGCGGCCTGTCCCAGATTGAAGGCGTAGTCAGGTTCGTCCGGGTCCATATTCGCAGCCCTGCGCAATCCGGGCAGCGCGACCGGCAGACGATTCTCGTAGAGATCAACCATTGCGAGTCCGGCTACTGCGAGGGCCTCGTTCTCGTTAAGCGCAAGCGCAGTCTTAAACTCTTCCACCGATAAACGAAACTCGCCGGCGCCAAGAATTGCAGAGCCGAGCAGAGCATGACCGCGAGCTGAAAGCGGATCGAGCATGATCACGCGCGCCGCATTGTCGTAAGCGCCCTGCAGATTTCTCTGCTTCAGCATTGTAAAACTCAAACCGAGACGCGCCTCGACGTCATGCCCATCTTTGTTGAGCATCTCACGGAAGATCTTTTCAGCCTGTTCGTAGTCGCCTTTCCGCACGGCGCGATAGCCTTTGGTGTAAGCCTTTTTATCGGCGGCGCCGGCCGCGGTGTGAGTCGCACCGGAGAGGGCAACACAAAACACAAAGGCGGCCACACAAAAGGCCGCCATGCGGAAAAGAGACTTCAGGTTGTTAACTTGCATGATTCACACCTTCTGAGTGATCGTCATTTTGCTCCATGCAACTGTTTACTTTAAGACTTCTCCTGTCTTCATGGACCAGAGAACCAGATCGAGCTCGTCAAAGTTTATCCGGACGTCGCGAGCAAACCCAACCAGTTGCTGCTCAACTTCGAGATACTTCCTTCGCGTTGAAGGTGGTTTGGCTGTATCGATCACTCCGATTTCAGCCAAACATCGCATCACGTGCTTATCAAGAATCGCATG
>JBKPPU010000002.1:0-37070 GCA_046733695.1 Acidobacteriota bacterium | reverse complement strand
CCGTTGGTCAGGCGAACGCGAGCGACTTTACGCAGCGCTGAGTTCGGTTTCTTCGGCGTTTGCGTGTAGACACGCGTGCAGACACCGCGCTTTTGCGGAGAACTCTGCAGCGCGGGACTGGCCGTCTTGTACTTCACCTGCTGGCGGCCTTTGCGAACTAGCTGATTTATAGTCGGCACTGTTTTCCTCTTAAAGCTTCCTATTAAATCTGGCGCGTCAGACGCGCAAAAAGGCCCCTTGCCTACCTCTTTCCGGAACCAGTCCGGCAGTCAGCGCAGGCGGCTGCCCTGTTAGAAAATTAGTAGTAGGGATGTTCTGGCTTCGCTACGCGGTGGGCGTGGATCGTGGCTTCCCTAAAGCCGAAACTTTTCTGTGGCGTCGCATTATAGGCGAGAAGTTTCCTTCGCGCGGGTTAGCGCTGGACGCAAACCATTTACGCCACAATAATTGTCAACGACCGTATTGCTGATGGTCGAGCAACGCCTCCACACCTACAGAACCAACTGGACGTTGCTTTTAGTGCTTCAGACTGTTAGTCCGAAACGGGAGACTATACGGGGCTGCTTGAAGTCTGTCAAGCGTGCGGTCGATGGTTTGCTTCACAAGATTAACAAGATTAACAAGATAAATCCTGTTCATCCTGAAAATCCTGTAATCATGTCTCAAAACAACCACTTGAGTAAATGCCAGATCCCGTACACAGCGGCGCCAGCCAACAATATCAACAATAACGCCAGTCCCATCATCACGAACTTGAACTTTCGATAGCGACTTTTATCCGGTGGCGCAAGGGAGCTCTGCGGGAAATACGGTGGTGGTGTGTACGTAGCCATACTACTCCTCCGGGGACGGCGAAACTGCGCCACCCGCCTTCTTCAACTCATCTTCCTTCTGCTTCTTCAAGAGATCTTCGTTGTGTTTCTTGCCGGCACGGATACGCTTGATCCCCTCTTTTGCGTCGTCCAAACCGTCCTGCGCCCGGTAATTTTCGGGATCGATCTCCAAAGACTTCGAAAACGCAGACGCGGCAGCATCGTACTGGGCCAGCTTCGTATAGGCTACACCTAAATCGTAGTACATATCAGGGTCGTCGTTCTTTAGCTTCGTCGCCTCCCGGTATTCGCGGATTGCCTCACTAAATTGACCAAGATTCGCGTAGGTCTGCCCGAGCGCGTAATGAGCCTCGGCGTCGTCGCGGTTTTCCTCGAAATATTTCTTGTACGCCTCGACGGCCTTCTTATACTCAGCCTCGGCCTCTTCTCGTTTTCCGAGTGATTCGTACCCCAGTCCAAGACGGAAATGAGCCTCCGCCAGCGCGGGATCGAGCCGGACGGCTTCCTGAAAGGCCAAAACCGCTTCCGCATCCTGGTCGTTGCGGTAAAGCTCCTTGCCCTTCTGTAAATGCTCACGAGCCTGCGCCTGGTCCCCTGCTAAACCGTTGGACACCTGTGGGCTTCCGGCACTATTATTCGTGCTTTGCTGACCGCTGCGCTTACAACCGATGGCGAACACAACGAGCCAAACGGCGCAGATTAAGAGAATCGATCTCATCCTATAGACGGCTCTGCCCACTGTTGAAAGCACGAAGGTTGGGGACGTAGCAAACGTAGCAAACTTATCTAACGCAAATTCGGTAGCAGAGTCAAACCAGCCACTAGAACCAATGGAAGTAAAGCTCAATTAAGACTTTCTTCCGGCAACAGCTTCATTCAAGGAAGTCGAAGGAGTGCAAATGTTAAGAAATCTATCCCGGCTATTAGGATTTCTGGCGCCAATTGCCCTGGTAGCCTTATCCACGCCGCATGTTCTCGCGCAGAAAACCAAGGTCGTTTCGTCAGCCAATGCGCCGCTTACACTTAGTCTGGCTGCCGACTCAAACGTCGTTACAGCGTGCGCGGATGGCGGTGCGCCGCATGTCAAACTAATGGCGAATGCGGTCTCCCCAAGTGGCAATCCGATCAAATATCGCTGGACGACCAGCGCCGGCACGATTATCGGCGAAGGACCCGTCGTCCAATGGAACCTCGCTGGTTTGAAACCTGGTTACCACAAAGCGTCGCTCGATATTCAGAGCATCGGCAGCGACGGCTCCTGTTCGGCGTTTTCATCCGTGAGCGTCCTCGTGAATCCGTGTGTGGCTGTGCAACCGGTTTGTCCGGCAATCGAGATCGTTTGTCCTTCGGGCGTGGAGTTCGGTCAACCAGTCACCTTTAGTTCACGTTTGACAGGTGGAATACCCGCAAACGCAAACGCGGTTTACAACTGGACCGTTTCGGCGGGAACAATCACTCAGGGCCAGGGAACGGACACTATCAGAGTCGACACGACAGGAACTGGTGGCCAGAGTATAAGCGCATCGCTTTCAGTGGGCGGATATAATCTGGAATGCGCTGCCACCTGCACCGTGTCAATTCCACTACCAAAATTGAATAACCGGAAGTTTGACGAGTTTCCGGACATCTCTCGTAACGACGAGAAAGCACGCCTCGACAATTACGCGATTGAATTACAGAACGATCCAACAGCGACGGCTTATGTGATCGTCTATCCCGGACGTTCCGGCAAGAAAGGTGAAGTCCAGCAACACGCGAATCGCGTCGTCGAGTACCTCGTTCACTCACGTGGTCTCGATAAGAGCCGTATCGTGACGCTCGTTGGGCCAGCGAGAGATCATCTCTTCGTTGAACTCTGGCTCACTCCCCAGGGCGCCACTCCACCTAACCCGTAATTTCAGCCACAGCCAACCGGAGCCGGGGCGGACAGCAGGAGCAGGATTAAATGCCTGCTCCTGCTGTCTGCCCCTGCTCCTTTTCCTTCCCGGTATTCGCGTTGCCTTATGATAGACAAGCCCGACAAATTTGTACCAGAAACCTACACGCAGGAGACAAACATTCCCATGTTCCGTACTAAATCCGCTTATTGGTCCCTTTGGCTGATGATTTTAATGCTGGCACTCCCCGCCGCAACGGCCGCACAGGACAAAGAAAAGAAGGATAAAGGCGAAAAGAAAGTTTACACAGGCACGCCCGTGATGTGGCGCGATCCGTCTGACATCGCGAGCCGTAATCTCATCCTTGGCGCGGGCGGCGAAGACATGAAGCCCGACATCAGCAAGATCACCTATATCGAAGACAAGACGGGTGGCTATTCGAAGAAATATCGCGTGCGCGATGCTAAAGGCAATGAATGGATCGCAAAGATTGGCAAGGAAGCCCAGCCTGACACGGCTGCAAATCGTTTGTTATGGGCTTTGGGTTACGAAACTGAAATCGCCTATCTCATTCCCCATTTAAAGATCGAAGGCAAGGGTGACTTCGAAAACGTCCGTCTCGAGGCCCGGCCCGAGGACGTCAAACGAACTGGAAACTGGATGTGGGAAAACAATCCTTTCATGGATAAGCCGGAGTTTAAGGGTCTGAAGATCTTCATGGTCATGATCAATAACTGGGACATGAAAGACGACAACAACGAGATCCTTGCTCACAAAGGCGATACGACCGGCGAGTTGCGCTACATCATCAGCGACCTTGGCGGATCCTTCGGTAAAACGGGCGGGTTCATTTCGCGTAGCCGCAACAAGCCGGATGACTACGTCAAAGCGGAGTTCATCAAGAAGGTAAACGGCGACGTTATTAACTTCAATTACGGTGGCAAGAATCAGAAGCTGTTCGAGGGCATCACGGTTGCGGACGCTCGCTGGCTCAGCGCTTTGCTTAAGCAATTGAGCGATGATCAGATCAAGGATGCGTTTCGGGCTGCGAACTATCCCGCGGAAGACGTTGATCGACTCGCGGCTGCGTTCAGAGCGCGGGCCAACGCGTTAGAAAACCCGGCAGGTTCGGTAGGCGAGAGATAATATTAAACGCGGATGACGCAGATCAGCGTCATCCGCGTTACTTACTTCACTACATCAATCGCGATCAGTTGCTGCCCCGAGATCACGAACTCCGCGGGCGGCAATTCCATTTCATAGAGTGGTGACAGGACGGTGGGTGTATAACCACCTGAGGTGCGATCGCTGTTCAGTGTTGCCACCATCGACGGCGGCAAACTTGGAAGCTCGCTCGTACCGATGACCGCGCCGTTCGTGATGCGAAACAGTTTCACGTATAGCCGATCGCTTTTCTTCACCGTGTTAATCGCTTTCACGAGCTGACTGAGATCTTGCGGGACGAAAGCCTTTGCCGGTGAACCTTCCTGCAAAGCACCTCCATCACCTACAAACACCAGCAACTGTCCCTCAGTCGCATCACCCGGAATCTGAACCGGAATTCGTTGCACAAACTGCTTGCCCGACTCCGTTCTCACGTAAGCCTGCACTTCGATCTTGTCGCCGCGTCGGACCTCTGTGCGATCGACCGTAATCCGCTCGAGCGTACCCGCGTATTTCGTCTCGGTTGAAGCAATATCAAGCGTGATGCCGTCAAGCTGAACGTCGTCGAACCCACTTGCCAGCAACGAACTAACCGGCGCGGCAATCGAACCCGCCGCCTGGATTGGCGAATTATTCGCCGAGAACCTGCGATCGATTTGAATCGACTCCTGGCCTCTTACTTTGATCTCACCCTTCACGCTAATCGTCGAATCACCTAACCCGCGTTCGCTTGCGGTAATGGTGTTGAAAAGCGTGATGTTGAGCAGCAAAGGCGTCAGGAACGAATCGTTTGCAAGCTCGTAGGAATAGGTATCAATCTTGTCTCGGCTGGTGTGCAGATTGACCTTCACTGGAATCATCTTCGGCGCCTGACGCAGCAATCCATAGATTCCCGAAGCGCGATCCTGCGAGATCGATCCGACCATCCGGCCCGGAACGGCGAGCTTGAATGAGTTGTTCATGTTGGAAATGACCGTGACGACCGAGCATTCGGACATCGGCATATCCGAAGCGCCAAGACTCAGAAACGGATGGCCAAACGCGTAGATGCGGTCTCCATCGCGCATCGTCACAGTGCCCGCTGCGGCGAGTGAATAATCGCCACGTACGAGCTGAACACTGATTGAGCTGCCGGCAGGGAAGGTGTTTCCGTTGACTTCCCCAAGAGGCGTAATCGCGGCCGAGCCACCAGCACCCGAGACCGGTAGCAGTCCGCTCGCGACGAGTTGCGGCGCATATGCAGACAGCGCTTCCTGGCTGATTCCACTGAATACAAGCGGCGTGGCAATCGGGGACATCTGCTGACCGAATAGCGGCAGCAGTTCCGCGGGGACTGGTGCTTGAGTCACATATTTCATCGTCGAGACCGCCGGTTTCGGCAGACTCGGCTTCCAGTCAGTTCCGGCGAGTTGTGAAAACGAAACCGGGCGTGGCTCTTTTGGTTTAATGTTTTCCGGTCCCTGGTTGAAGAGCTCAACCATCTGCTTGATCGGAGTAATACCTGCAATCGGCTCTTTGGAGAATGGAAAACTAAACGCGATGGCGCCGACAATCTTTCCGTCGATGTAAACCGGCGACCCGGACATACCGGCAAACACGCCCGTCTTCTCGACGTTTGCTCCACTCAGTCTTGCGATAATCGCCGACTGGCGCGGACCAGGAAATCCAGGCAGGATGCCGAGGATCTCGACGCCGAATTCTTCAGTGCCCGAGCCGCTGAAGACTGTCTTCGCGGTTCCCTTCATTCCCGGTCGAAGGTCTTCGAGCGGAAACAAATTCGGAGCTTTTGGGGAGATGTCCGCGGGTTGAGCTACGGCCATTGTCGCGCTTAAGGCGACGAGTATTGCGCTGAGAATGAAGGCAAATCTGTTCATCGTTAGGACTATAATCTTCGGCCAAGAAAGCGGTCAAGGTTTCTGCAGATTACGCAGAATACGCCGATCCTGTGTAATCTGTGGCGATGAAAGACACGGAAGCTTTCATACTCGCCGGCGGCGCCTCCAGTAGAATGGGAACCGATAAGTCTCAGTTGCTCATTGACCGCCAAACGTTCGCTGAACGAATTTCAGATACGCTGCTAAAGGTAACTGACTCAGTGAGTGTCGTCGGCGGGCCGTCGGAGGGTTCAAAACTTCCGGGCGTCCCGGACGTCTATCCGCAATGGGGTGCTCTCGGTGGTCTTCACGCTGCGCTTGCGGCGTGTCGTCGCGATTGGGCCATCGTCGTCGCGTGTGACCTCCCATTTGTCACCCCGGAACTCTTTCTGTCGTTATCATCGTTAAGACTGGACCACGAAGCAGTTGTGCCGATTCAGCCGGACAGCCGCCCTCAACCACTGGCAGCGCTGTATCGCGTCGATCCCTGCCGGCAACGTGCAACTGCGCTAATCGAAGCAGGCCGGCGCCGGCCCGTGGACCTCCTCGAAGCGGTCAATACGCGCTGGGTCTCGTTTGACGAAATAAGGAATCTCGAACAGGCGGATAGGTTTTTTGTTAACATCAACACGCCGTCAGACTATTATGAAGCTACCCGAGGCTACTCACGCTAATGCCACCCAGAAGACGATTTGGTAAGAGACTCGTTAAGTCTTTCCTGCCAATAGCACTGGTGATCGTGCTGGCTGTAGTGGGCTCGATCTCGTATATCGTCTACTGCGTTTCGCATCCTGCGAAGAGTCCTTACGTCGTCACACCGGAATCGTTTTCGAGAATTAGTGGCCGCGCGATCAAGGTTTCTGATGAGACATGGACCACGCTCGACGGTCGCAAGGCACGCGGATGGTTGCTCAAAGGTGCTGAAGGCGCGCCGGCAGTAGTGCTGCTTCATCGCTACGGCGGCGATCGCTCGTGGTTGTTTAATCTCGGCGTGAAGATCAACGAGACTACGGGGTTCACGATTCTCTGGCCCGACCTGCGTGGCCATGGTGAGAATCCGCCGATCAAGTGGTCTTCTATCGGGGCCAGTGACGATTCTGATGTCGTGGCTGCTCTGAACTTCCTGCGCAGCCTCAAATCTGAGAATCAAAAGCCGCTGGTGGAAGAAAGTTTCGGCGTCTATGGTGTCGAACTCGGCGCTTTTAGTGCTGTCAAAGCCGCCTCTGCCGAACCGCAGATAAAGGTGCTGGTTCTCGACTCCGTTGTAATTTCGCCGGACGATCTGCTTAGAACGGCGGTCTCGCATTGCGTAGGGGTAGACAATTCGTTGGTGCAGTCGTTGTCGCGCCTCGGTATGAAGGCCTATTTGCTTGGAAAGTACCGGCCCGGCAACGCATGTACCGACGCAGCTATGTTGAGCGATAAGCCTGTGCTGCTGCTTTCAGGAAACGACGCTGGAAACCTGCGCGACAAGACGGCTTTGCTAAAGGGGTGTTTTCCCCAGGGACTAAATGTGGAGCTGAGAACCGATCTGCCGTTGAGTGGATTTAGTCTTCCCTCGGCGACCGGTGAACAGAGCGAAGCGTACGACCGGATCGTGATCGAGTTTTTCGCACGAAATCTGCGGTGAAGCCATTGGACAGGATTAACAAGATGTTTTCAGGATTATCATGTTCATCCTGAAAACATCCTGCCAATCCTGTCCAATGCTTACGGTTGCCAGCCAAGCACCGCGGTGTGCCCGTTGTCGCCAATAATCTCGATCCGAGGCGCGCCCTTGTAGTTCTCGACATACTGCACCGGAATAAACACCACAAACTTTCCGCCCCGTGCACGCGCGTCATCGACTGAAATCTCATCGAACGTCAGCACTTCGCCATCAGGACGGTAAATAACCCGGCCGTTTGCATAAAACTCCGCCGAACGATCATCGCCCCGTTGCGCAATGACAGGACTGTTCGCGTAGCCACGCGCATCTGCACGTGCGAGCAAATCCTTGACCGATTCGCGTTTTGCAAACGGCGCCGCAAAAAAGTTCACGACGATCACGACGAAGACTACCGTGGCGCCGGCGATCACCAGCGGCCATCGCGCTTTTTGAGTAACACTCAAACGATCGGCAACCAGCAATGCAACCGCCGGCAAAGCCGGCAGTATGTAACCCGGCAGTTTCGATCCGGAAAATGAGAAGAACACGATCGGCAACAGCAACCACGCGAGAGAAAACACACGCACGATGCTCAGACTATCTGCGTCGCCCCATTGCCACTTCCGTGCTTTTACGAGTGCGACGATCAGGTGCACGGTCCACGGTAGCGCCAGCATGAGGATGATTACGGGATAGAAGTAGATCGGCTGTGGATGGTGATACTTATTCGAGACGAAGCGCGCAAAGTGATGCTGCACAAAAAACTCGTCGATAAATGTCCGGCCGTTTCGCGCGATGACTGGTCCATACCACGTTGCAGCCACTAGCAACGCCAGCGGCAAACCCCAAACCAGACTTAACCAGACTGACCGCTGCGGCCAGGTGCGTCTAAGCAAGTAGTAAAGACCAACCACACCGAACGGGATCACGATCCCAACGAGTCCTTTTGCCAGCAGCGATAATCCCACGAACACGTAAAAGCCGGCCAGGAGCAGTCGCTTATTTTTGGTCGACGGCAATTCGTGTAAGAGAAAGAATGCGAGTGCCCACGAGGAGGTCATCGTGATCACGACATCAAAACTCGCCGCGCGTGAGAACACGATCAGTCCGAGACAACTGGCATTAACTACGACTGCCCAAAATGCAAAGCCCCCATCGATCGCACGCCCGACACACCAGACGGCCACAATCGCGAGCAACCCGCAGACTGCCGGGCCAAGACGTGCTGACCATTCGCTGATACCAAACACCTTGAACGAAGCAACAATCATCCAGTAAAGCAGCGCCGGTTTTTCGAACCACGTGTGCCCCCCGAGTGTGGGCGTGATCAGATCGCGATTGAGAAACATCTCGCGCGCCACTTGCGCGTAGCGCGGCTCGTCTGGTCCAAGCAACGGCAATTTGCCGAGTCCGTAAAAGTAAAAGACGATGATGGCGGCGAAGAGTAACAGGCAGACTCGCTTGGCAAGCGTCGAAGGATGCAAGTATATTCGGCTCCGTTAATCCTGATAAATCTTGTAAATCCTGTGAAAACTGACCTCTGAATTAGAGCGGCTCAGACTAACACATTATGTTACGCACAGCAGTCATCGGAGTTGGCAGCCTCGGCAAGCAACATGCCCGCATTCACGCCGATCTTGCCGCAGAAGGCTTGTCGGAGTTCGTCGCGGTTTGCGATCTGAACGAAGAGACAGCGCGCGCCATCAGCAACGAACGAAATACTGAGTGGGCCACAGACTGGCGCACGCTCGTCGGCCGCGTCGATGCCGCGAGTATCGCCGTGCCAACCGAAGCGCATTGCGAAATCGCGTGCGGTCTGCTCGAAGCCGGCATTCACGTCCTCGTCGAAAAACCCATCTCGCGAACGCTAGAGGAAGCCGACCTGATGATCGAAGCCGCTGAACGCGGGAAGGCGGTTCTTCAGGTCGGACATCTCGAACGTTTCAATCCCGCGATGGTGGCGTTGCGACCACACGTTCGCAAGCCCGTCTATTTCGAGATCCATCGCGTGGGCCAGTTTACGGCGCGCTCGCTCGACATCGACGTCGTGCTCGATCTGATGATTCACGACCTCGACATCGTGCAATGGCTCGTCGGCGAAGAGTTTGAGGTCACGAACATTCACGCCGTCGGCATCGCCATCCTCACAAACAAGGTCGACGCCGCCAACGCACGGCTCGAGTTTTCTTCCGGAGCGGTGGCAAACATCACCGCGTCGCGCGTCGGCATGGACAAGATTCGCAAGATGCGTTTCTTCCAGCCGCACGACTACATCGCCATCGATTACACATCGAAACGAGCGTCGGTCAGCAGTCTGTCGCCGCCGGCCGCCGGTGGGTCGTGGCCGGGCGTACACATCAACCATCTTGATATTGTCGATGTGGAACCGTTGCGCGCGGAGATAATCTCGTTTCTTGATTCTGCGCGCGATGGAACGCCACCAGCCGTGTCGGGCCTCGAGGGTCGAAACGCACTTGGCCTAGCGCTCCGCACTCTCGAAAGAATCCGCGAGCACGCGGAACATCCCGGCGTCAGTGAACTCAGCGCGAATGTTCGTTAGACTGTTCTGGTCATGCCAACAGTGAACGAGCAATTGTCGGCGCTCTTGCAAGAACACATCCAGGCGGGCGAGTTTCCCTCTGCCGTGTATCTCGTCGCCGAGCGTGATGACGTTCTTTACACTGACGCGCTCGGTTATTCGGTGATCGAACCGTATCGGGTCGCAAACAAACTCGACACCATCTACGATCTCGCCTCGCTCACAAAACCGCTGATCACCACTCTTCTCTGTGCGCGCAGAATCGAACTCGGCGAACTAACGCTCGACAGTTCGGTTTCACATTACCTGCCGGAATTTGATCGCACCGACAAGCAGATGATCACCGTTCGCGAGCTCCTGACGCACACGTCAGGTCTACCCGCCTGGCGCCCGCTTTATATCTTGACTGAAGACGAACCAGAACGAACTGCGGGCGCGATTGCGAATCTCGATCTGGAGTACAAACCCGGAACACGCGTGGTCTATAGCGATCTCGGATTCATCGCGCTCGGCATCTTGCTGGAGCGCATGACTGGACACGAGCTTGCGGAGTTAGCGCGAAAGGAAATATTTGAACCGCTTCAGCTGAAACAGACGTTTTTTAATCCTGAGGTCGCGTTGCAAACCGGGATTGCGGCGTGTGAGACGGGTAATGCGTATGAAGCTGACATGTCGAAGCAGATGAACGCGGGCGTGTATGCGAATTCACGGCAGCGTGTGATCTGGGGTGAAGTGCATGACGGGAATGCGTATTTCCTCGGCGGCGCTGCGGGCCACGCAGGACTGTTCTCAACCGCGAGCGAAACGTTTGTGATTGCGCGGCAGTTTCTGAGCGACTCAACCAAACTGCTCGCGCCTGACACGTGCCAGATGTTTCGAGAGAATATGACGCCGGACCTGGAAGAGGCGCGTTCGACCGGATGGCAACTCGCGGCGACGAAAGATTCAACGGGTGGAGTCGATCTTCCTCCGGACAGTTTTGGTCACAACGGCTTTACCGGCACATGCGTCTGGATCGATCCGCACACCCCACGCATCTTCATCCTCCTCACCAATCGCACCCACGCACACGCGCTACCCTTCGCGAACATCAATTCCGTGCGACGTGAATTCAACCGCCTGGCAATAAAAGCCGCGGATTCACGGCTCATAATCTGAAGCGCAAGGTGGTGCCGATGACGTTCAGATCGCCGGGCAGGCTAACGCCGTCGTTCTGGCGGAGATAATAGAATTCCTGTGTGTAGTGTTTATTGAAGACCTTGATGCCGCCGACGGAAAAGCGATTGCGCACCCAGCGATCGACGAACCAGTCGTAGAAGACCTCGTCAGAGACAAACAACGATAGCGCCCACTTCGCAGATCCAACCGGATGCTCGATCTGAAACCGGTTGCGATATCGCCACGATTTCAATCCCGAATTTCGATAGCGGCGCTCAACCTGATTACGATCACTAAACCGGAACTTATCGGCAGTGAACCTCAACGTGACGGGTACCGTTACTCGAGTCTCCCAAATTTTACGGCCACGAAACGGCTGCATGCCGATGTTCAGGACATTCGGGGAAACCTGGAAATACTTTCCCCAGCGGAAAGTAAATCCCGCGCCAACGCGTTCGTCTACGGGGCGACTGATATCACGCCCCAAACGCAATGTACCAAGAAGATTGAAATCAAAATTCTTCGTGACCGGAACCGCCAGTTGAACGTCAGTCCATTGTTGATTGTCACTCTGAATAGCTTGCGCAGACGCGAGACTACAAAGAGCACAAAGAACGAAACCAGCGTAGAGGATTCTTCTCAACTCGCGCCCTTTGACGGCAAGACCGTGAATGACGTCAGCCCAACAACGACACGCTCGCCAACGTGCAATCGCGTGGCACTTGCTTCCGGCTTGGGTCGCGTGGCAATGATCGATTTCGTCGACTGTCTCTCCGGCGGCTGCGTAGTTAGCAAATACTTCGCATCATCAGTTTTGCACTCATCGGCGCCACCAACTTCCATCTGCAAACGAACCCGCTCATAAGCGCCGACAAACGCAACTTCCTCGATGATTGCCTTGCCGAGACGTGACGGCCCGGAGCGCAGGAGCTCGCCCTGTTTGAGGGAAACATCTTCGGGTCGAAACACGATCTTCACACAATCACCCGGCTTGAACTTCTCCTTGTCCACTGCTGCGGAAATCTGCGCCGAACCCACTTCCAGGTAATCTTGTCGCACCACCGCATCGAGCACATTCGCGGCGCCCAGAAATGTCGCGACATACTCAGTCGCAGGCTGGTTATAGATCTCGTACGGAGTCCCAATCTGCTCGATGTGGCCCACGTTGAGCACAGCGACACGATCGCCGAGTTCGAGAGCTTCTTCCTGATCGTGCGTGATGAATATCGATGGCACATTCACCTTCTTCAACAGCGACCGTATCTCACGACGAAGATGAACGCGCGTCTGTGTGTCGAGCGCTCCAAACGGCTCATCGAACAGCAACACTTCGGGTTTGTAAGCGAGGGTGCGCGCGATTGCGACGCGCTGTTGCTGCCCGCCCGAGAGTTGTGATGGATACTTCTTGCGGTGCTCTTCGAGTTGGACCAACTGTAGCAGTTCCTTAACCGTCTCGCGAATCTCTTTCCGCTTTCGTTTGCGAATTCGCAATCCATAACCAATGTTCTTTTCGACCGTCATCTTCGGGAACAACGCGTAAGACTGGAAGATGACGCCGACACCGCGTTCGCGCGCCGGAAGTTCGGTCACGTCTTTACCGTGCAAAATCACTTTGCCCGTGTACGGCATTTCCAAACCGGCAATGATGCGCAGGATCGTCGTCTTGCCACTACCCGACGCGCCCAGCAATACCAGCACTTCACCTTCCGCAACGTCGAAGCTGATGTTTTCAAGGATACTGGCCTTGCCGAACCGTTTACTGAGTCCGAACACACTGGCAGCCGCAGGCGACGCCGGTGTGTTCGACGCGGGTTCGACAACCTTTGGAATCAGTGTCTCTTTTGCTTTCACCATGATGCTTCAGTCGACATCTAGCCAATCGCGTGCCAGAAAGAGCACGCTGAAGATCAGAAATGAAAAAAGCGCAAGAACAATCGCGATCGCGTTTGCTGCCTCGATCTGACCCTCGTTGAACTTTGCGAAGATGTAGAGCGGCGCTGTTTGTGTTCGTCCGGCGAGATTTCCGGAGACCAGGATCGTCGATCCAAACTCGCCGACCGCACGTGCAAATGTCAGTAACGCGCCCGAGACAATTGCGCCACGCAGCGATGGCAACGTCACGTGCCAGAACGTCTGCCATCGAGTGGCGCCGATCGTCGCCGAAGCTTCTTCGAGCGATCGGCTCATCGTGTCGAAGACGGGTTTGATAACACCGAAAGCGAGCGGGAACGTGACAAAGATATTCGCGAGGATGATCGCGCCCGCAGTGAACATGATTTGAAAGCCGTGCGGCGCCAGCAGTCGTCCGAGCGTGCCGTATGGTCCCCACAGTAAGAGCAATGCGAAGCCCGCAACCGCGGTTGGAATCGCGGTCGGCAGCGAAATCGTAACGATCAGAGCGTTGCGGCCCAGGAAGTTGTAACGCGAGAGGACGTATGCGGCGAAGAGACCGAAGAGCACGTTGAAGACGGTGGCCCAGAAGCTCGTCGCCATTGATAGCTTGAGAGCGAAGATGGCTTCAGGTTGTGTCAGTGCGGTCCAAAATTTATCGAGACCGTTGCTGGTGCCGAAGATGAAGATCGACGCGAGCGGCAGAAAGACGAGCGGCAGCATCATGAAAATGAGCATGCCGATACTGAGCGGTCGAACGACATCGAACCCGCGAACGTGACGCATTGCTGGAGCTACTGTACTCATGTCATTGCTTCACAGGATTAACAGGATGATTCAAAGATTTACATGTAAATCCTGAAAACATCTTGTTAATCCTGTCCCTATTTTTTCTGCACCTGATCCCTGAAAATCTGTTCAATCACTTCGGGATACGCCTTATCCCAACCACCAAAGTATTCAATCGTGAACGGCATCTCGATATGCCCAAAATCTTTATTCGCCTGATTGAACGCGTCATTCGTACTCGAATAAAAATGAAATTTGACGAACGCCTGCTGCGCCTCATCACTCCACAAATACTGCATGAACGCATCGATCACTGGCCGCTTCGCAGTCGTCACATTTCTATCGATCACAACCGCCGGATGCTCGCTGAAGATCGTCGCTTTCGGCGTCACGACTTCGATCGGGGCCTTCGCTTCCTTCATCAGCAATCCTTCAAGCTCGTAAGTTATCAAAGCGTCGCCGTTGCCGAGCTCGAAAGTCGTGCGCGCCTCACGCGCAGATCCGGGCGTCGATATCACGTTCTTCCAGATCGCTCGGAGCGTCTGAAGCGCGCGCCCTTTATCAGGCTCACTTGATTCCTTCTGTGACTTCTGCAGCTCAGATCCGTAGATCGCGAGTATGGACCACTGCGCACCGCCGGAACTAATCGGATCGGGATGGATCAACCGGATCCCGGTCTTCGCCAGATCGGAAAAATCGTGGATACCCTTCGGATTTCCCTGCCGCACGATGATCACAAAGGGAGTCTTATTCACGATTCCGTGACCGGCGAATTGATGCCAGTCCGAAGTGACAAATCCGTCTTTCTGAAGTCGTTGCGCATCGCGTTCAATTGAGAGGATCGCGATGTCAGCGGGCGCGCCGCGCAGGATCTGGTTCGTTACTGTTTCCGAGCCGGCGAAGGATGACTGAAATTGGACGACCTGGCCGTGTAACTGTTTCCATCTCGCTTGAAAACCCGGGAATACCGCCTTCTCGAGTGATTCCTTCATCACCGAGAAACCGTAAAGAGTAATGGTGAGATCACCGCTTTCGCCGGGCGGCTTTGGCAGACACGAAACGACCAGTAACGCCGAGACAAACGCCGCGGTCGCAAGAAACGGAACGTTTCGGGGAGTGGTCCTCATGTCTTTGCTACCGGGGGTTGCACCGTCTATATCACATAGTTGGTGCTCGTGGGAATAGTAGTGATCGTTAGCCGGCAGCCGCAGCCTGCAGGAGCAGTAGAACAAACGGCCCCTGTACACTGCTTCCGGCTGCTGAAAAACACAGCCCGGTAGCCAGTTTTGTAGTAGTATCCGCATGATGTGTAGTTCTCTCGCCCGACGAGTCATCACATTACTACTTGCGCAGTCGCTTTTTCTCCCCATCGCATCTGCACAACAACAAGAAACACGGCCGCGACGCACGCAGCCCGTGTGGACGCCTCCGTCTGCGGCAACGCCCATCGTTGATTCACCCGGTCTGAATATCGCAACCGGTCCAGAACCGACGATCCGTGTCGCGCTCACGACTGACGCACGTTCTGCTGTTATCTCGACCAGCGGTCATCTCATGAATGCGAGTGGTGGTGGTTCGACTCTGCTCGCGTTAGACACTCAGCGAGTGCGTGTCGATCCACATCTGCTTTCGCCGCGACAAACCGTCGCAAACGACGCAACATTTCGGGTGATTGTCGGTGGTGCAGCAACACGTGAAGAGGCGGAAGAAAACGAAAAAGAGATTCAGAAAGCCGCGGGCGAAGACGCGCACACGATCTACGACACGGAAACGAAGACGTGGGGCATGGTGATCGGAACTACGCATCCACGTGAAGAAGCGGAAGAGATTCGAGCGCGTCTCGAAGCAGCCGGAATAGATGCGACGATCGAGGGAAAGGACCCGCAACCAGTCGGACAGACACAACCCGCCGCCGCGAATAACAGCAGTCCGGTTCGATTAACCTCACGTCCTTCATTACCGTCTCGCGAGGTGGTCACTTCGTCTGGAACTGGAAAGCTGTTTAGCTCCAGTGCGCCAGTTACCTTTGCTTCCGATGACGAGAAAAACGCGCCGGTGCGTTTCAACGACAAACCATATCGTGGGCGCATTGAAGTGTTCACCAACCTGCGCGGTAGTTTGACTGTCGTGAATGAACTCGGACTCGAAGACTACGTGCGCGGCGTCGTCGCGAATGAACTTTCGCCCGGTGGGTATCCCGCGATCGAGGCTTTGAAAGCACAGGCGATTGCTGCACGCACCTACGCACTCAAAAATCGCGGCCAATTCATGTCGCAGGGTTTCGACATTCTGCCAACCACGCGCTCGCAGGTGTATCGCGGTCTCACTTCCGAGAACCCGCTCTCGACACGAGCTGTCGACGAGACACGCGGCTTGATCGCTACTTACAACGGTGAACCGATCACTGCGCTCTACACGTCGACCTGTGGTGGACGCACGGAAGACTCAGAAAAGATCTTCAACGAAGCTATACCGTACCTCCGGGCACGCGAGTGCGCTGGCGAAGGTGCGACGTTCGATCGGTTTGTGATCAAGACATCCCGTCTGCAGCCTGATGTGACGGATGATGCGAACGTTCTGCTCCCACGGGACGTCAGTCTTTTACTCACGCAGAATTTCGGCATGTTGCCTCAGCGCGTCTATGATGGATGGCTTTCTGCTGGGGCCATGGTGAGCGAAGTACAGAACTGGCTCGCTAATGTCGCGCGTGTCGCGCGACAAACGATGCCGGTTATTCCAGCGAACGTGAATCAACCGCCTGCTTTCGCCACCGCGCTCTCTGCGGCTGTATTTGGCGAGAGTCGCGCCGGAACACTGCTGAATGACGCCGACGCCGATTACCTGCTGGCGGTGAAAGATCTTCAGGACGTGCCGGCGGCAAATCGAGCCGATCTGGCGATGCTGGTGCGTGATGGGCATCTGTTAGTCTATCCGAACGCGACGGTTCATCCACGATTGGATTTGTCACGCACGAGGGTGTTACATGCGATCGCGCATTTGTTGGAGGCGCGCAATCTTCTGCAACTTCAGAAAGCCACCGCGCGTCCGGCGAGTGATGGACAGCTAATTCTCCGCACCACAAAGGGTAAGGATCAGGCAATCAAGGTTAACCCTGACGCATTTCTCTTTCGATACATCGGCGAACTTCCTTACTCCGTATCGTCCGTGACGCTCGTCGGTGGTGAACCGGTTAATTATCATCTCGCGGCTAACGGTCAGATTGATTTTCTCGAAGTCAGGCCGGCGCCGAATGGTGCGGCGGCTGACCGGATGTCGCCATTTGCTAACTGGAGTAAGGGGTTGAGTCCCGCGCAGGTGCAGGCGCGTTTGGCGCGTGCGGCGAGAGGGATTGGGTCGATTGTCGATCTGCGGGTGGTGTCGCGTGGGGCATCGCATCGGGTGACGGATCTGGAGATTGTGGGCACTGGGGGAACAGCGCACGTGCGCGGTGGTCGCATTCGTTCAGCGCTCGGGTTGCGTGAACAACTCTTCGTCATCGACCGCGAATATGATGATGCTGGACGCGTGACGGAGTTCACGTTTGTCGGACGTGGATGGGGTCACGGCGTGGGGATGTGCCAGGTCGGCGCCTATGGACTCGCGAAGCAAGGTTGGACGTCCGAGCAGATACTCAAAGCGTACTATTCGGGTATTGAGATAACGCGGATGTATTAGACAGGATTTCAGAATGCACAGGATTAACAAGATTCGATCCTGTAAATCATGAAAATCCTGTAATCCTGTTAAATGGCTTTCTCTCGCAATCAACTCCTCGGCGGTCTTCTGCTACTCGCCCTCATCTGGGCCGTGATACTTTTTCGCGTGTGAACCCAGTCATCGCCATCGTTGGTCCAACCGCTTCCGGCAAGAGCACACTTGGAATTGAAGTCGCCCTGCAACTCAACGGCGAGATCATCAACTGCGATTCGGTCCAGGTCTACAAGGAGATCGAGATAGCCACCGCGAAAGTTCCGCTCGAGGAGCGTAAAGGCGTCCCTCATCACCTGATCGATTTCGTCTCGCCGGAGATTAACTACACCGCCGGTGAATGGGCCCGCGAAGCTACAAACAAGATCGAAGAGATCGAGGCTCGCGGTCGAGTCCCATTGCTCGTAGGCGGCACCGGTTTCTACCTACGCGCGCTGCGCCAACCGTTCTTTTCCAGTCCACCAACAGACGAATCACTGCGCCAACGTCTCAACCGTCTTCGCGAGAAACATGGGCCCGAACACCTACACCGACTCCTCAAACGTATCGACAGCTCCGCCGCCGCACAGCTTTACCCCCGTGACTGGCCACGCGTGCAAAGGGCCATCGAGGTCTATTTCCAAACGGGCCAATCGATTGTGGACCAACGGCCGACGCGACCCGAACCGCACGAAAGCTCGCGCCGCCTGCGCATCCTCGCCCTCAATCCGCCTCGTGCAGAACTGTACAAAAAAATCAACGATCGGACCGAGGAACACTTTCGCGCCGGGCTGGTTGAGGAAGTTCGCGATCTTTTGGCCCGCGGCTTCTCGCCCGCGTCAAACGCGCTTGGAGCACACGGATACCGCCGCGTTGTCGAGTATTTGCAGGGTCAACGCGACCTCGAAAGCGCTATCGAACAGACCAAACTGGACGTGCGGCACTACGCGAAACGCCAATTGACATGGTTTCGCCATGAAGCAGATGTCGAGTGGTTTGACGGTTTTGGTGAGGAAAACACCATGCTAAGCTCAATTCTGAAAGCGATTTTCGCCGGGGCCCGGTCCAAATAATCACCTTTCTCTCACATCTCCGCCAATCTCTTGTAATGAAAAGATCCCTGTTGTAATCTCATTGCAACCGCGCGATCTACAATTCCACCCCCGGGTTTCAACATGTCGGACGGTAAACAGGCACCACAGAACATCCAGGACGCTTTTCTTAACACGGTACGGCGTGAGAAAACTTCCGTGGTCGTATATCTCCTCAATGGGGCCAAGCTGACGGGCCGCATCCGCAGCTTCGATAAGTTTTCGGTCCTGCTTGAATCCGGCTCTCAGGAACAACTGATTTTCAAGCACGCCATCTCCACGATCTCACAATCGCGACGCTCGACCGGCGAGCTGCATTCGCAGGCCAGCACTGAAACCAACCCGCGAGAAGTCCGCAGTTCTGACGCCAATTCGCCTGAGGCGTAAGATTCGATTAAACTGTCGCCCGCCATTTAAAATCGAGAGACTTTGAGGACTTGTGCCTGGAACTTTCATTACTTTTGAGGGTATCGACGGCAGTGGGAAATCGACTCAGTTACGTTTGCTGGGCAATTTCCTAAATGCCAATGGTTGCGATCTGCTAATCACACGCGAACCGGGTGGAACCACGCTGGGCTTGCGGTTGCGCGCCGCTTTGCTGGACGCAATGGAGGAAGTCGATCCATTGACTGAACTACTCGTCTTTGCTGCAGACCGCGCCCAACACGTACGACGCAAGCTGCGTCCGGCTTTGGAAGCGGGACAGGTTGTGATTTCGGATCGTTATGCCGACGCGACAGTCGCATATCAGGGTGCGGGAAGAGGCTTCTCGCCGGAACTGATTTCGCAGATCGTGCAACTGGCCACCGACAGTCTCAAACCCGACCTGACGCTCCTCTTTGATCTCTCGATTGAGGAGTCGAGCAATCGCACCGCGCGACGCACAGGGAAGAATTCCGGCAAACTCTCACGCGATCGTCTTGATATCGAAAACGCCGACTTTCACAGCCGTGTGCGTGATGCGTATCTGCAGATCGCACTCAAGGAACCCGAACGCGTGAAGTTGATCGACACGAGTGGACCAGTCGACAAAACGCAGCAGCGGGTGAGGGAAATCATCATTCCGTATCTCCAAAGCAGAGGCCATATTGCGATTGCCGATTGCCGATTGCCGATTGTCGATTGAAAGAATCAATTGGCAATTGGCAATCGGAAATTGGAAATGACTTATGTTTGACGAACTCACCGGAAACTCTCGAGTCAAAGCGGCGCTGAAACGAATGCTGGTTACTGACCGGCTTCCCGGCGCAATGCTGTTTACAGGTGAAGAAGGCATCGGCAAGAAGCGCTTTGCACTCGAAGTCGCGCGCGCGTTGAATTGCCGCACGCCCAAAGATCGCGAAGCTTGCGGCGTGTGTTCGTCGTGCGTGCGGATTGCAAAGTTGAATTATCCGCAACGTGAAGATGCCGATGAGTGGACACAGATTATCTGGACGGACCATCCGGACGTTGGACTTGTCGTGGCGCCGAAACGTGTGTTGCGTGTCGAGCAAATGCGCCAGATCGAGAAGGAGGCGAACTTCCGTCCGTTCGAAGGTAAAGCACGCGTCTTTTTGATCGACGAGGCTGACAAGCTGAACGATAACTCAGCGAACGCGCTTCTCAAGGTCCTTGAAGAACCGCCGAGAACATCACACCTGATCCTGATCACTGCGCGTCCAGCGATGCTTCTGCCGACGATCCTCTCGCGTTGTCAGATGATTCGTTTCTCCCCGTTGGTGCCGGAAGAAATTGAAGGCCACTTAGTCAAAAACAACCTTGCGGACAAGAAGACCGCACGGCTGCGAGCACGTACGGCAGGGGGCAGCCTCGGACGCGCAGTCGCAGGCGATCTGGTCACATTCACCTCGCAACGAAAAGCGATGCTCAAGGTCTTGAACGCGCTTGTGCTCAGTGAGGATCGCGCGCAGTTGCTACGTTCAGCCGAACAACTCAACGAGGCTCAGTACAGGGAAGAGTTTGAAGAGCGGCTCGACGTGCTCGAGACGTTGATTCGCGATGCGTGGATGTTATCGCTCGGCGTTGAGCCTTCTCAGCTCGTGAATGAAGACCTGTTGTCTGAGCTGCGTGAAGTCAGTCAGAAAATGCATCCGGGGCGTGCAGGCGAGTGGATCATGCAGATTGAATACCTCCGGGAACAACTAATTGTTAACGTAAATCGGAAGATTACGACGGACGCGTTGTTTCTGGTGATGGCAGGTGACGTTGCCGCTCCAAAGCGCGTAAAAATTAAATAGGTCCTATAGGACCAATACGACCTATTTACTTCCTAATCTCAGCCAGGAGCTTCTCCGTTTCCATCACGAATGCCTCAACAATATCCTCACCAGCAACCTTGCGCATCGGCACTCCGTCTTTGAAGATCATCCCTACACCACGACCAAACGTGATGCCGAGCTGGGAATCGTGAGCTTCCCCGGGACCATTCACCGCACACCCCATAATCGACAGATGTAACGGCTCTTCAATGTGCGCAAGCCGGCGCTCGATCTCGGTCACGATACCGACGAAGTTATCAACGTCGAGACGCCCACAAGTCGGACACGCAACCACCGTCACGCCACGCGTTCGCAATCCCAGCGACTTTACAATCTCCCACGCGACGCGGACTTCTTCCTGCGGCTCCGCAGCCAGGGAAACTCTGATCGTGTCTCCAATTCCTTCATGCAACAGAATGCCGAGACCAATGGACGACTTCACCGTGCCGCTGAACGACGTACCAGCCTCCGTAACCCCGAGATGAAATGGATAGTCGACTTTCTGCGCGAGCAGTCGATACGCTGCAACAGTCCGGTGCACGTCGGAAGCCTTGAGCGAGATGATGATGTCGGTGAAGTCGAGGTCTTCCAGAATTTGTATGTGACGCATTGCCGACTCCACCATCGCTTCGGGAGTTGCAGTGCCGTACTTCTTCAACAGATCTTTTTCGAGCGACCCACCGTTCACACCAATACGAATCGGTACTTTTTGCGCTTGCGTGGCCCGCACCACTTCGCGGATGCGCTCGTGTGAGCCGATGTTTCCGGGATTCAATCGCAGTTTGTCGATGCCCGCTTCGAGGGCCATCAACGCGAGTTTGTAGTGGAAGTGAATGTCGGCGACGATCGGAACATCTGGTACACGTTTCCTGATCTCTTTCAACGCGACGGCGGCATCATTGTCAGGCACAGCAAGCCTGACGATTTCGCAGCCGGCGCGGACCATCTCTTCGATCTGAGCCACAGTGGCGCCTACGTCAGCGGTATCAGTCTTTGTCATCGACTGAATCGCTACGGGAGCACCACCACCGATTTGAATATGCTTGACTTGAACTGGTCGCGTATTGCGCATTGACTATTTAGCGGGCGCAGTGGCCGGTGGCTTCTCCGGTTCTCGATTTCTACCAATCAACTTCAGGAAGTCGTTACTGAGTACGAAAACCATCAACAGTAACACCATCACAAAGCCGACTTGCTGAATACGTTCGCGCACCGCGTTCGAGAGCGACAAACCTATGAGAGCGAGAACTCCTTCGACCAGGAGCAGGAAGATGTGGCCGCCGTCCAGAACAGGAATCGGCAACAAGTTAAAGATACCGAGGTTGAGACTGAGAAAACCGAGCATCCCGAAGGCTCCGTCCCAACCCAGCTTCTCGATCGATTTTTGAGTTGCCTGATAGATTCCAATCGGACCCGACAATGTATTACGAACCGATCGCTGACCGGTGAACACCTGTCCGAGAGCCTTACCCGTCAAACTCAGAATCTGCATGTTTTGTTCGTAGGCGTATTTGCCCGCTGATGCAATCGTCGCAGCGTGCAGTGGATATCGTTCAGACACGCCGAAGCCCAACTTGTATCCATCGATGCGACGTTCATCCGTCAGGAGCTGAACGTTTTGCCCGTCGCGCTGAACAGTCATGGCGATTTTCTGCTTATCGTGAACGCGAACGTACTCTGTAACCTGTTGAGCGCTCCGCACGTCCTGACCGTCGATCGAAACAAAACGATCGTTTTCCTTCAGACCGGCTGCAGCCGCTGGCGAGTCTGGCGTAACACTGCCGACAACTACCGGCAAACCACCGTAGTCAGGGATGAAATCGAGCGTACCGGCGGCGTCGCCATTTTCAATGTGCGTGGTCGGCGTGATTGATAGTGAAACTTCGGAGCCATTTCTATTTACGACAATCGGCAATGCCTTCCCTGGCGAAAGCAGTGCATCGCCAGTGATAGCGTCCCACGTAGGATCATCGTTGCCGTTAAAGGAGATGATCCGATCGCCTGGTTTCAATCCGGCCTGTTCTGCCGCTTTACCTGGCTCGACGTAATAAACAACGGGCTGCGGAGTTGCGGGTACGCCATACATAAACGCGCCCGCAAACGGGATTGCCATCGCCGTCAGGATGTTCATTATCGGTCCGGCCAGCGCCACCATGATTCGTTGCCAGCGCGGTCGCAGGTTGTACATTTCCTCGGGTGGAATATCCTGAGCGCTTGCGCCTTCGAGCGGGGCATTTGACTCATCACCACCAAGTTTTACGTAGCCGCCGAGGGGTATGGCCGAGATGCGGTAGTCTGTATGACCCCATTTTTTGCCGAAAAGGCGCGGACCAAAACCGACTGAGAACGCTTCCACGCGGATTTTGAAGAGTTTGGCGACGATGAAGTGACCAAATTCGTGAAGGACGACTGCAGACCCTAATATGAAAATAAATGCCAATAAATAGATGATATAAGTCATTCAGTGCCTTCTTCTTCCCAATAGTCGTACGAAAATCAACCCAGTTTAGACTCGACCAATTTCGGTCGGGTTGCAAACGAGTTTACCTAAACTTTGCGCCACAAAGAAGCACAAAAAGCACACAACATTGTGCGCCTCCTTGGAGTGCGCCAACTTGTTGGCGCCTTTGTACCAAAGCGGTAACAAGTTACCGCACTCCAAGGAGACGCCCATTCGAAAGTCTTTCGATGGTGGCAATGGCGGCGTCTCGGGCCTCGTGATCGGCGTCGAGGATGGTTTGAATGTCGTTTGCAGGCTGATTTGAATGACCATTCATCACGGTTTCGATTACTTCCGGAATCTCGGTCAGGCAGATGCGCTCGTTGAGAAAGGCGCTGACCGCCTCCTCATTCGCTGCATTCATCGCCGCCGGAAGCGTCCCTCCCGCTCTTAACGCACGATAGGCCAGCGCTATGCACGGAAAACGATCCAGAGCGGGAGGTTCGAAGTGAAGTCCCGACACTGAAGTCAGATCCAAAGGCGGCAATTGACACGAATGTCGCTCCGGGTAAGTGAGCGCATACTGAATCGCGTGGCGCATGTCAGTAACACCCAACTGCGCGATCACCGAACCATCGACCATCTCGATCATCGAGTGCACCACCGACTCGGGGTGAACGAGAATATCAATCGCTTCGGGTCCAAAACCAAATAACCAGTGCGCTTCGATGACCTCCAAACCCTTGTTCATCAACGTGGCTGAATCGATGGTGATCTTTGCGCCCATGTTCCAGGTTGGGTGCTGCATCGCTTCGGCTACGCTGGCGAGTTTCATCTCGTCTCTGTTTCTCGTGCGAAATGGTCCGCCTGAGGCGGTGAGAATGATCCGTCGCACTTCTTCGTGTCGCTCGCCTCGCAGACACTGGTGCAAAGCATTGTGTTCCGAGTCCACGGGCAACAGCTCAGCGCCTGACTTCCGCGCGGCTTGAGTCATCAACTCCCCCGCCATCACGAGAGTTTCCTTGTTCGCGAGGGCGACTCGCTTGCCCATCTCCAATGCTTTGAGTGTGGGAACAAAACCGACAGCGCCGACGGTTGCAGAAATGACGCAATCGGCCTGCGGGTGACTGGCGACTTCGACGAGTCCGGCTTCGCCGATGACGATGCGCGGCAGATCGACGTCTCGAGCAAAGAGCAGTGCGCGGAGATCGTGTGCGGCAGTCTCTGTGTCGACTGAAACTACTTCCGGCAAGTGTGCTGCAATTTGATCTGCGAGACGCTCAACGTTGGTTCCTGCCGCAAGTGCAACAACCCGCATCTCCCTCGCTGCCAACGACTCGATAACTCGAAGACTGTTGCATCCGATGGACCCCGTGGAACCAAGAATCGCAACGCCAGTGGTGTTTGTTGTGGTTTCGGTCATGCAATCAAGCGGGGGATGAGTCTTTTTGTATCGTAGGGGTCGAGAAGATCTATCGTTTGACCGGTCTCGTTGACGTATGAAGCGGAACTCACCCGCCACGTGCCGCCTTTAACGAGGACCAGATCGACTGTTGCGTTAACGGTCTTGCGATCGCCGATTACTTTCAAATGCAAGGTCGCGTCGCCATTACCGTTGTGAAGATTGACGCTCCCGGTGACTATACTACCGAAATCCTTTACAGAACCTGTTTCCGCTTTCAACTTCTCGCTGTTACGCAGAAAATCTCTCGCCTTCGCTGCCGCATCACTATTGGCGACCTGGTACAGTGCAAAACCAACAATTCCTCCGACAAAACAGACCACCAGCAGCGCAAGCACCACGACCACTCCACCAATTACCAGAACGATTTTCTTCGTGGTCATGAGCTTTCCTTCGTTAGCGATCAGCCTTGGAAGTAGAAGCGTGCAAAATAGTAGATGAGTGGCGCGTTGAAGAGCAAGCTATCGAGCCGATCGAGTATGCCGCCGTGACCGGGAAGAATGTTGGCAGCGTCCTTTGCGCCGGCGCCGCGTTTGAGTGCGCTTTCTGCGAGATCTCCGAGGATTCCAACCACCGTCATGATAACGGCCAGCGGCAGGATATATTTCAGTGGGAGCTCGCGAAAAAACCAAAAGTGAGCGACGGCTGCCATCGCGAGGGCCGCAACGACTCCGCCAATCGCGCCTTCCCACGTCTTGCCGGGACTGATGGTTGGCGCGAGCTTGTGTTTTCCGAGGGCACGTCCGACGTAATAAGCACCCGTATCTGATCCCATCAACACAAGAAAGAAGAACGACAGCAGGTGTGCAGATCGAATTGGATCAAATCCGGTGCGCAATGAGATCAGATGACTGCCGAGTAAAGGAACGTACAGAACGCCGAGGATTGTCGCGCCCGCGGAGGCGATCATCGAGTCGAAGGGAGCGCCACGAAGAGTCGCAGAGATCAGCGTGCCGGCCGTCAGCACAATTACCACAAACATCGAGAGCAAAACACTGATACCGGGATCGGTTTGCGTCGTCAGAATTGCGATCGTGATGATCGCGGCGCCAGCCAGGTAACCCGCCGCTGCGTCTGGTTTCAATTTCAGTTTCTTCGCCAGAACGTAAAATTCCCACAGAGCGATGATCATCGCCGCTGCGGCGAGCGCTACAAACAGCCACCATAACCACGGAATCAAAATGGAAACAATTAGGATGGGTAAAGCGACAGCAGCAGTCAGGATTCTCTTCATTCGGTGTTCTTAATAGGCCCTATAGAGTCTGTCGAGAAATTAATGATGATTGATTAGAACAAGTCAGGAAGAGGGGCTTGCCCCCGCTGCGGAACCTAATTCACGTAGAAGCGGGGGCAAGCCCCTCTTCCTGACTTGTTCATTTCCATCATGACTCGTGGTTCGCCGCGTGAGAAACCCTGAATAGGACCTATTTCTTTGAAACCACGAGCTTCAGTCCGCCAAAGCGTCGATCGCGACGCTGGTAATCAACCACGGCTTCGAGCAGATGGACACGCCGGAAATCCGGCCAGAGGGTTTCGGTGACGTAGATCTCGCTGTAGGCACTCTGCCAGAGCAGAAAGTTTGAGATTCTCAATTCGCCACTGGTCCGCACGAGTAGATCGAGCTCAGGCAGATTGCGTGTGTAAAGCTCGTTCGCGATGCGTTCTTCGGTTAACTCGTCCGAACGGCTGCCCTCGTCGACGAGTCGCCTGACTGCTGCGCGTGCGGCATCTACGATCTCTGCCCGTCCACCGTAGTTCAAAGCTACGGACAAGACCATGCCCTTATTCCGAGAAGTCTGTTCAGTAGCACGCTGAATCTCCGTACGAACATTCTCGGACAGCGCTCCGATTCTGCCGATTGCCTGGAACCTGATGTTTTGCCGGTCGATCTCATCGAGCTCGAGTCGCAGGTAACGCCGTAACATGCGCATCAACGCGTCAACTTCATAACGCGGCCGTTTCCAGTTCTCGGTTGAGAATGCATACAGCGTGAGACCGCCGAGACCCAGACGCGCGCCCGTGTCGACTGCGGCTCGCACAGCTTCGACACCCGCTTTATGACCAGCGATACGTGGCTGCCCGCGTTGCGCGGCCCAACGCCCGTTGCCGTCCATGATGATAGCGACGTGACGCGGCAATCGATCCCAGGCGACGGCAGCAAGCAGCGCCTCTTCTCGTGAACCTTTTTGAATTAAGCCGGAGAAATCAGAAAGCATAAAGAATAGGTCCTATAGGACCTATATGACCTATCATTGATAGCGAACCGAAAGCAAGGTGAGCCCGCAAGCGGGGGCTGTAACCGCCGCGGTTGGCCGGGCTCCGGTTTCAACCGCCGCGCTGATTGCGTCGCGGTCGAGTTCGCCACGGCCAACCGCCATCAGCGTTCCCGCAATCGCTCGCACCATGTAGCGCAGAAAGCCTTCCGCACTCACTCGTATCTCAATCAGCGGGCTCGCCGAACGTTCGTCGTTGTGTTCGGTGATGTCCAGCTGGGTGATTGTCCGAACACGATCCTCAACATCGGATTGTGCTGCGGAGAATGCCGTCCAATCATGCTTGCCGAGAAATAACTCTGCAGTCTTTCTCATCCGATCGAGATCCAACGGGCGCGCCTCCTGATGTGCGTAACGCCACCAGAACGGCGATATTACAGGTCCATTGATGATTCTATAAACGTATGTCTTCTCGACGGCGGAATAACGCGCATGAAAGTCGTCTCTGACGGTTTCGATCGATAGCACACGCACGTCTCTACCGATGTTCGCATTGACCGCATTTCGAAGTTTTTCAGTAGTAATCTCGCGTTCGATCTCGACACTCGCAACCTGGCCCTCGGCATGTACTCCAGCGTCAGTCCGACCCGATCCATGAACGTTAACGCTGCGGCCATCAATCAACGATAGCGCCCGTGTCAACTCACCCTGAACAGTCCTGAGATCTCCCTGAATCTGCCAACCATGAAACTCTGTTCCATCGTACTGAAGCAGAAGTCTGTAGTTCACGGCCTAAGCTTTCTTAGTTCTACTGCCCGGTTTCACAACGGGCTCGCCAAGTTTACATGCGTCACAAACAGCGGCTTCAACCGACAATACTTTCAAGGACGCGAGCGCAGTCAGTGGAACGCCCACATCCGCCCTGCCCGCGGACCGATCGATAATCGACGCCGCTGCAACTACGTTTGCTCCAGCTCTCGTGAGCGCTTCGATCGTGTCGCGAGTTGAACCACCGGTGGTAACAACGTCTTCGACAACCAGAGTCTTTTCACCCGGCGCCACAGTAAACCCGCGACGCAGTGTCATCTGACCCGCTTCACGTTCGGTCCAAACAAACCTCGCACCCAACGCGCGTGCGACTTCATGACCGATCACGATTCCACCAATCGCAGGCGACGCCACGAGCTGAATTCCCTGCCCTTGAAACTTCTCGGCAATCGCTTTTCCAAACGCCTCAGCATTCTCGGGAAACTGAAGCACGAGCGCACACTGCAAATAGACCGTGCTGTGCAAACCACTCGAAAGTTGAAAATGGCCCTCGAGCAACGCGCCGGTCTTTCTGAATTGATCGATCACTTGTTCAGAGTTCAATGTCTTACCTCGTTCAATAGGTACATGCTACAATCCTAAGCGAATGCCGCCGTATTCGAATTTAGTTTCTGATTCTATTCTCGTCCAGGACACAATCGACCTTTTAACTTGCTCTGGCGGACGCGCCGCTGCGTCGGAAATCGTCGATGCGGTTTTCAAACTCTCACACATCGACGATGAACTTGCTGGTCTACTCGTAGCGGATCTCATCAGAAACGATCGGCGCTTCAAGATCATCGAGAACAACACCGTCGAACTACAACAGGACGACAGTCAATCACGGTTGCTGAGAGATCTCGACTTCGTGGTGGTTGACGTCGAAGCGACTGGCGCGAAGACACCGCCGAATCGTCTCATCGAGCTCGGTGCATATCGAATTCGCGGCGGACGCATCGTCGATAAATTTGTGTCACTCGTCAATCCGGAGATTCCGATTCCGCGCTTTGTCGCAACGCTAACCGGCATTTCAAACGAGATGGTAAAGACGGCGCCCGTCTTTGCTCTCGTCGCGCCGCAGTGGCTCGACTTCGTGAGCGATTCTGTACTCGTGGCCCACAACGCACCATTCGATACGAGTTTTCTGAATCACGAAATCTCGCGCGTCTATCCTGGACACCGGATGATCAACCCGCACCTCTGCACAGTCAGGCTCGCGCGGCGTGCGTTTCCAGATCTTTGCAACCATCGTTTGGACACGATCGCAAGTCACTTTTCGATTCCGATCGTCAGCCGTCACCGCGCGGGCAGCGATGCACTTGCCACTGCCGAGATCTTCATCCTGTTACTCACGGAGCTCGAAGAGGCGCACGGTATCAAAGATCTTGCAGCAGCGCGGAATTTCCAGTTTCCTGAAACTGAAGCAGCCTGACCTAGATCGCCTGCTCGACGCTCCCTGCATCTTTTTTAATAAAGCGCTTCACCACCAGAAACAAAATGATCACGACCGCAAGTCCGAGCCCGATAAACGGGTAATATCTCGCCAGTATCTCTTTTGCCTGGGCGCCATATCGCACCGCAAAATATCCTTCGAGCAGGAATCGAAACGCGCGTCCGACGATGATCGCGAGCATGAAGCGCACCAAACTGAATCTAAACACGCCGGCCGTTACCACAAACAACTTGAACGGAAACGGCGGCGGCAGCAACGTCGCAACCAGCACGGCAAATGCGTCGTACTTTTCGATCCAATTCTTCACGCGCTGCTGTTTTGCCTCTGAGAATCTGTTCAACGATCGCGCACCTGCACGTCGTGAAATCAGATACAAGATCCAGCAACCAAGCGCCGATCCACTTGTCGCCATGAATGCATAGAGCAACATCCAACTCGGATTCGTCGTCGACAAAAGCAGCATCAACGCGTCAGCGCTGCTCGGCAGGGGCACAAACGTTGAATCAAGCAGCGCCACTGCAAACAGTCCAAAGGCGCCGTAGGTAATCAGGTATTCAGAAAGACGGGTAAGATACTTCGTAATAAATTTCAATCAGGGGTCCTTTCAGTCTGAGCGATGGCGTTTTGGCGCCGCTTAATAAGGAAATAAATAAGTAAACCAATGAGCACGAGAGTCGCGACGATACTGACAACAACGATCCCGTTATCTCTTATGAACAATAAAACGCGACGGCCATAGTAAACAGCCAGAATGCCTTCTACGTAATAACGCAGCGAACGCGCGATCATCACCGTCAGCAAAAACTTCCAACGCGGATACTCCAACGCACCGGCAGTTGCCACGAAGATCTTAAAAGGCAACGGCGGCGGAAGAATCGCGGGAAGCCCGATCGCCAGAAAGCCGAAGCGCTCGTATGCCCTCTCGACCCGCTTGATATGTTCCAGATTGAACCGCTTCCGAAGCACCGCCTGGCCGCCGCGACGAACGAGCGTGTAAAGCAGAAGGCAGCCAAGTACACTACCGGCAGCGGCAAACAGCGGGAAATAAAACACGGCGCTAGGCTGTTTGAAACAACGTCCGACAACCAGATAGTCGTTGATTTCGGGCAGGGATAATAGCGACGAGTCGAGCGCTCCGATAACGATCATCGCGGGCGCTGCGAAATATACAGGCAGCCCAATGACGTTTACTTCCAACCACCTTGCAATAGCCAGTAACCAGTCGTACATGCGGCGGTTATGTAAACATAACTGCACATCCGTATCAAAATCCGCGTTATCTGTGGCTACTTAACTGGAGCGAAGACAGCAGGCGTATCGTAAGTGACGCCGACCGTGAATCCGGAGTTTGGACTGAAGCTGGTGAGGCCTTTGATCCCCGCGAAATCGAAGCGGAGTCCCGACGCTCTGATCTGCATTCCGAGTCGCGCTTCGCCGTACGATTCAGTTCCGAGTGGGCCGTTGCCGGGTCGCGTGTTGGCGCGTCCATTGACTTCACCCGCGATACTGAATTTTTTGTTGATGCGATAGATTCCGGCGAGCCCGTAAGTAATCACGTCGTTTTGTGAAAACAGTTCAGTGGGAGCCGTGAGAATGGCCAGGCCGATATTGCCGAAGGTGTTGAAGCGTCCGTCTGGTCCGAATTTCTTGCCCACCAGAATCGAACCGAAAGCGTTCGTCTGGTTTACGCCAATGCCACGTGCCTGGTTTGAATTTGGAAGCTGAACGCCAAAACGAAATCCCAGCGAGGGACCGCGACGAGTTTCATTGCGCAGTTTGAATTTGGCGGAGAGGGTGAAATCGCCGGTGTCATTAGTCGAGTTCGCACCCGGCAAGATATCCAACGGAGTTGCAGACGGCCCCCGCGAGTTGATGCTGAGATAATTCTGGGCAACGCCGTCGATCTGAAACTCGACGTTTGGTCCCATTCCAAAATTGATGCCGATAACACCGACGCGCGTCAGGTCGCCTCTGAGGCCGGAGACGGTGTACTTCGCGCCCTGCATGAAATCGATGCCGGCTTCGATGCGGATTGTTCCCGGAGGAATGATATCGACGTCTTCAGTGATGAGCGGACGTTGTTGTGCGCTCGCCACGCCGGACATGAGTAAGGTCAAAATAATTGCGAGACGCATCATGCGCTTGGGATTGTAGACAGGATTCACAAGATTTTTCAAGATTAACAAGGAAATCCTGTCCATCTTGAGACATCCTGTAAATCCTGTCCCCAAGATCCTGTATCCTTAGGCGCTGAAAGGAAACCAACTATGCGACGACTAGTAATCCGGTTTATGGTTCTTGTTTGCCTCATGATTCCATTGAATCAAGCCCAGACAACCTCTCAACAGACCGCAGTTGAAATCAAAGGCATTAAGAATCGCATCACGATCCGGCGTGACGAACGCGGAATACCTTACGTTGAAGCGCAGAATGACGAAGATCTCTTCTTCGGTCAGGGCTACGCCACCGCTCAGGATCGTTTATGGCAACTGGATCTGTTTCGTCGCACAGCGCGTGGCGAGTTGGCTGAAGTGCTCGGCGCCGGACCCAACAATGTCGCCATCGATCAGGACAAGCTCCATCGCACGTATGGATTTGCCCAGGCCGCGGAAGCCGAGTTTGCCAAAGCCTCTCCTCAGTCGCGCACGATCCTCGAGGCTTACGCGCGCGGTGTGAATGCTTACGCCTCTTCGCTCGATCCGAAGTCGATGCCGCCGGAGTTTCAAATCCTGTCGTACAGCTTTCGTCCGTGGACGCCGGCCGATTCACTCGTCGTCGTAAAAATATTCCACGAAGCGCTTTCTGACACGTGGCGGTTGGACATCATGCGCCAGGCAATGTCTGTCTTGCCTGCGGAAAAACGCGCCGAACTGTTGCCTGAGATTTCACCAATCGACGTCCTCGTGGTCGGCAAAGACACGCAATCAAAACCGAAATCCGCAGCACGATTGAAACCCGAGCCCATCTCGACCGAAACGCTGGCGAAACTCGCACGCAACCAGGAAATTGCAGCCGCCGCCCTGGATCGTATTGGCTTTCATACAGACGCACTTGCTGCGAGCAACAACTGGGTCGTGAGTGGAAAACGCACTGTCACTGGCAAGCCACTGCTTTCAAACGATCCACATCTGCGTGCAACAGCGCCGTCGATCTGGCACATGGTCCACCTGAGTGCGCCGGGAGTGCGAGTTGCAGGTGTCACTGCCCCGGGACTGCCGGGTGTCGTTATCGGGCACAACGAACGCATTGCGTGGGGTTTCACAAATGTCGGACCCGACGTTCAGGATCTCTATATCGAGAAATTCAACTCCGATAATCCAAAGCAGTATCAAACGCCGTCGGGCTGGCAGGATGTAGTAATCCGGCACGAGGAAATCAAAGTCAGAAAAGGCGTTGGTAGTTCGGAACACGACATCACGACTCTTGACGTGCCCGTGACTCGTCATGGTCCGATCATTTTCGAAGGCGACGGCAAACGTTACGCGTTGCGCTGGACGGCCCTGGACCCGAGCAAGAACAATCCCGATTCGACTCAGGGGCTCAATCGCGCGCGCAACTGGAACGAATTCAACACGGCGCTCGAAGCGTTTACGGCGCCAACGCAGAACATCGTGTATGTCGACGTCGATGGACACATCGGATATCACGCTGCCGGTGTGATTCCGATCAGGAAGGCTGGCGACGGCAGCGTGCCGTACGACGGGTCGACCGATACCGGCGAGTGGACCAGTTACATTCCGATTTCAAAGTTGCCGACCGTCTACGATCCGCCGTCAGGCATCATCGTTACGGCTAACCAGCGAATCGTCGGGACTGACTATCCGTATTTCCTTACGCATTCGTGGGCGCAGCCGTATCGCGCGCGCCGGATACTCGATCTGCTCAATGAAAAACCAAAACTCTCAGCCGACGATTTCCGTCGAATCCTTGGCGACGTTTACTCGATCAGCGGTGCGTCGTTTACTCGAGAGGCAGTCAAGTTACTGCGAACAAAGTTGACGCCGGCAGGTGAGAAGTTAAAGGCCCACCTCGATGCGTTTGAAAAATGGGATGGACGAGTCAACGCTGAATCGAACGTGCCCCCATTGATGGCTTACCTCCGTCTCAACTTTCGATCGAAAATTCTGACGGCAGCGCTGGGTCAGGAGCTGGTGAAAAACTATCAATGGAATAATTTTGATACGACTCTCGATCGCGTGATCAAGGAACAACCGGTGGCTTGGCTGCCTAAGGAGTTTCCGACTTACGCCGATTTGCTGCGCGCGTGTTACGACGAGGCGATTGCTACGCTCACGAAGAATCTCGGCGCCGACGAAAGCAAGTGGACGTGGGGTGATATGAGCAAAGCACGTTTTCCGCATCCACTCAGCGGAGCGCCGTTGATCGGATCGCAGTTCACCATTCCGCCTTTTCCGCAGAACGGAACTGGTGGTTTCATCGGGGCGACGGTAAATGTCGGACAGTCTGTTTCGATGCGTCTGATCGCGGATCCGAGTGATTGGGACAAGACGCAACAAGGCATCGCGCTCGGCGAATCGGGTTCGCCAAAGAGTCCCCACTGGAGCGATCAGCTTGCTGACTGGCGCGCTGTTACACCACGTGTATTCCCGTTTGCGCAATCTGCAGTTCTGGAAGCAACCAAAGAAACGCTCGTCCTCGAACCCGCGAAATGACGACGACGTGGCGTTTGTTCTGCGCGGTTGAGCTGCCGCACGAGATCCGGGCGCAACTCGAGGATCATATTGCGAGGCTGCGTCGGGAAGTTCCGGATGTCGCGGCGAGTTGGAGTCGCGTGGAAAATATTCATCTGACGTTGAAGTTTTACGGCAATGTCGAGGTCGATCGAATCGTTTCGATCTCCAGTGCTATCGATCGAGCGACCCAAGACATTGCACCATTCGAGATCGCAGTCGGCAAAACGGGGTCATTCAGATCGCAGGTACTCTGGATCGGTGTGAATGATCCTGCGGAAAAACTGACGGCGTTGCATCAGCGACTTGGGAGTGAAGACCGCGCTTACCGGCCACATCTAACGATCGCGCGTATTAGAAAACCCGAGGGCGCCCGACGTCTCGTGGACGCGCACATGCAAATGAAATTTGAACCTGTTGCAGTAAAAGTGAACGAAGTTATCCTCTTCCGCAGTCAGCTAAGCCCTAAAAGCTCAAAATACACCGTCATATCGAAACACGGATTAGACGAATAACAAGAACGATCAGCGCTGATCGCGTTTGAAAATCGGTTTCATCCGCGGCCCAGTTCGCGTGGGCGTGGTGGCGGCGGAGGTAGTTGATCCTTTTCGTCTTTCTCACCCGTCTGCGACAACACTTCCTTAATCGCACCAATACTTGAAAGCATCGCCGAAGTCTCAACCGGCATGAAGATCACTTTCGAATTGCTGGTCCGCGTCATATCGCGCAAGCTCTCGATGTAACGCACAGTGATCAGATACTGCTCTGCATGGCCGTCGGGGATCGCCTGCGCAATTCGACTCAACGCCTCCGACTCGGCTTCAGCATTCTTAAGACGCGCCTGCGCGGCGCCCTCAGCCGCGAGTATCGCCGACTGCTTCTCACCTTCCGCGCGTGTCACCTGCGCCTGCTTCTCGCCCTCAGCACGCGTAATTGCGGCCTGTCGATCGCCCTCAGCCTGCAAGACAAGCGCGCGGCGATTGCGTTCAGCCGTCATCTGCTTCTCCATCGTGATGCGCACATCTTCCGGTGGATTGATGTTCTTGACGTCGACGCGCGTTACCTTCACGCCCCACTTGTCGGTCGCCTCATCGAGAATCACTCGGAGCTTCGCGTTAATCTGATCGCGTTGTGAAAGCGTGTGGTCCAGATCCATCTCACCCATCACCGCGCGCATACCGGTGATCGTCAACTGCACGATACCGCCCACCAGGTCGTTGATTTCGTAAACCGCCTTGATGGGATCTGTGATCTGCCAGTAGACCACGGAATCGACGTGAATCGTAACGTTGTCGCGCGTGATGACGGGCTGCGGGGGAAGATCGATGTACTGCTCGCGCAGGTCAATCGACACCAGTCCCGGTCGGGTGTTGGTCCAGTAAACCGCGCGCGGCTTATCGAAAAAGGGCCAAAGCACGTTTAGACCGCTGGTCGCTACCAGATGGAATTTCCCCAGCCGTTCAACCAGCATTACGGTCGCTTGCGGAACGATCTTGATCGTCTTAACCCCGATCACGATCAGGGAAATCATGAGAAATATAAAGACGAGAAATCCGAAAGCGGTGACGATTGGCTCCATTGTCGAGACTCCTGTCTGTCCACAGATTTCGCAGATTATACAGCCTTTTCTATGATCTCAGCCGCCGCCAGGATCATCTCCTCGGCGAACGGAGTTCCGGCGATCTGTACGCCGATCGGCAAGCCGTCGTTCGACTTTCCCACTGGTACCGTCACCACAGGCAAATCAAAGACGCTGAAAGTTTGTGCATAACTGAATGCCTTAAACGTGCCGAATGTGGAGCCACGCACGGTGACTTTCAATGTGTCGTGTGGATAAGCAGGCGTGGCGCCAACTGGCGCGATGATGATCGGCGTCGCCTCCATCCACTGAAGTAATTCTTCACGCAGACGATCGCGTTCCATCCAACCCGCGATGTATTCATCCAGAGTCGGCGTGGGAGTATTGTCAGCCGTTCCGAGACGCCAGCGTACAAATGAACCGCCTTCACTTTCACGATCTTTGTAAACAGATCGCAACTGAACAACCGACGCGCGTGAGAATACCTTCAGCCACATTTCGTAGCCGCGTTCGACGTGTGGCGGCCGCCGCTCTTCAACTATCAATCCGGCATCGCTCAACGCGCGCGCCGCTCGTGCAACTGCGTTTGCAGTCTCTTCCGTGACTGGAGCAACACCATCATCCGTGTACCAGGCCACTCGCATCCCACGAAGATCAAATGAGCTGCGCTCAAACGGATCTTTGCTGAGAGCACTCAGTAACAAACGTAAGTCGCCGGCGGTGCGTGCCATCGGTCCAATCACCGCTCCGAGCGAGTACGGACCAATACTCGGTGGAAACTGCATCTCACCAGGTATGCGACCCGTTGTCGGTTTCAACCCGCATATGCCACAGAAATGAGCCGGGATTCGGACGGAGCCGGCAAGATCGCTCCCGATGCCACCGCACGACATGTGCGTCGCAATCGCAACGGCTTCACCACCGCTCGAACCACCCGGCGTCAGCCGCGGATCGAACGGGTGGTTAGTACGATTAAAAACCGGATTATCAGCTGTGTAATCCATCGCCATTTCAGAAGCGTTGGTCTTTCCGAGAACAATCGCTCCCGCGGCTTTCAGACGCGCCACGGCAGGCGCATCAATCTGCGGCACATAATCAACTCGAATTTTTGAACCACTCGTTGTCCGCAGTCCCGCAGTGTCGATCGTGTCTTTGACTGTAACCGGCAGTCCATGCAGTGCACCAACATCATCACCTCGCAACAACGCCGCCTCCGCCACTCTCGCACGCTCAATCACATCCGGCGCTACCGTCACTATGGCATTCAATCCGGCATTCATCCGTTCAATCCTATCCAAATGCGCCTCGGCAACCTCAACCGGCGACACCTCACGTTGTCTAATCATCTTCGCAATCGCACTGAGCGACCGCTCTACTAACTCACTCATACTTTTTGTGCCTTTTGTGCCTTAGGTGCCCTTTTGTGGCATAATCCAATTGCTCTGTTCAGACTCATTAACAACCTGTCACAAGTTATCGGCAAAGGAGTGGATTCTTGGCTATTCGTTTGAGCAGGACTTTCATCCTGCGCAAGCTGCATCAGCTTTCTGGTATCGTTCCTCTCGGACTCTTTCTTTTAGAACACTTTTACACCAACTCAAAGTCGTTGAGCGGCGC
>JBKPPU010000001.1:0-11011 GCA_046733695.1 Acidobacteriota bacterium | reverse complement strand
AAGGGTATGGACATAAAAGTGGCGATTATACAGACATCCGTCAAATCCTGTAATCTTTGACTAATGATCGAAAAGATTCTGACCCCGGAGCAGATGCTCCGAGAACGCCAACGTCTGCGCGACGCGGGGCTTCGACTCGTTTTTACGAACGGGGTCTTTGACCTTTTGCACGTGGGGCACGTGCGTTATCTGGCGCAGGCGCGCGCTCTCGGCGACGCTCTTTTAGTCGCCATAAATAGCGATCGCACAGTACGCGAATTGAAGGGAGAAGACCGGCCGGTCTTCAACGAGGCGGAGCGTGCTGAGATACTCGCTGCTTTGCGCTTTGTGGATTATGTAACGGTGTTCGACAACATCTCGCCGCGTAGTTTGATTGCTGAACTGCTACCCGACGTTCTGGTGAAAGGTGGCGACTATCAACTCGATCAGATACATGGTCGCGAAGAAGTTGAGGGCGCTGGAGGCAACGTAATCTCCCTCCCGTTTGTGGAAGGAGCTTCCACGTCGCAGATTATTGAAAGAATGAAGAAGTGAGCCGCGGAAAAATATGCTCCAGATTACACAAACTCCCGAATATCAAAAGCTCGTAGCCGAGCTGCGAGAGAATGCGCGTGTGATCTCGATCAGTGGTCTCGTCGCCGGCGCTGCGCGTGCACTCGCAGTCGCTGCTCTTCAGCGCGAAACAGGCAAGACGTTTGCAGTCGTTGCTGAGTCCACTCGCGATCTCGAATCGTGGGAGCGCGATCTGCGATTTTGGTATTCAGCGCTTTCCGGACAGGACGCAGACAACGAGATTCTCGTCCTCCCGGCTTCCGAAACTGATCCGTACGCCGGCACATCGCCGCACGCGCAAACACTCGAGCGACGCGCTCTCGCGCTCTGGCGATTACAACAACACTCATCGAAATTCGTTTTGCTGACTGCCCGCGCCCTCGCACGCAAAACAGTGACTCCGGAAGCGATCGCCAAGTCCGGAGTCGTTTTACGACGCGATGAAGATCACTCACCAGAAGAGCTCGTCGAAAAGTTAATGGCCACTGGTTACATGCGCGAAGATCCGGTCGGCGCAGTCGGTGAGTTTTCCATGCGCGGCGGCATCGTCGACGTGTGGCCGCCGGGACGAGATGCGCCCGTGCGGCTCGAGTTTTTTGGCGACACGGTTGATTCCGTGCGCGAGTTCGATCCTGAGAACCAACTCTCGACCGCGCAACTAAAGTCCGTCGAAGTTCCGCCGATGCACGAGTACGCGGTAAACGCGATCGACTTTCAACTCTGGAGCGAAGCCGCCCGCGAACGCTGGAACGACGAGCGTTACGATCGCTCGCTTCGCGATCGCACTGCATTCGCCGACGAAGGCGAAGCATTTACCGGTTGGGAGTGGCTGATTCCAATCATCAAAGACTGCACGTCCACTGTGTTCGATCATCTCGGCGACGCAGTGTTGGTCATCGACGAGCCGGGCGGCATCGAGTCGTATCTGAGTGAGTTTTACGAGAATCTCTCCGATCGTTTTCGCCAGATCGACGAAGCCGACGACATCGCACTCACGCCCGAGGAGCTTTTCTTGACTGCCGAAGAATTGCGACAGCTCATACCTGGACGCCAGCGAGTTGAGTTGCGCACCCTCGGCCGCACGGCAGTCGAAACAGATCTGGAGCTTGCACTCGAGGCGGAGGCGCCGAAAGTTCAGCTTGGTCGGGCGCGTGGCACACGCCAGCCCGTTTTTCTCTTTCCCATCGTTGAGAGTGCATTCGAAGTTGAATGGCAGGCCCAGTCCACGCTGCGTTACCACGGGCGCATCGCCGATCTCGCGGCTGAAGTGACTCGCTCGGTTGAGGACGGAAGGACCACTCTTTTCGTGATGCCGAGTCTTGGAGTGGCGGAGCGCATCGTCGAGATCCTCAACGAGTACAAGATCGAGACGCGGCTGGCGTTTACGACTGAGAGCACTGACCGCTATCAACCTGTCACGGTGACGGTCGGTCGTCTCAGCAGTGGTTTCGAGCTGCCGCAGTCGCGACTAATCGTTCACGTCGAAGCAGATGTTTTCGACGAAACTGCCGATTCAGTTGAACGGCGGCCCGCGGGCACGGAACGATCGCAAAAGACAGAGAAGAAGAAACGCAAATCAAAAGCGGCGGCTTTCCTGTCTGACTTTCGCGATCTCAAGCCGAACGATTTCGTGGTCCACATAGACCACGGCGTCGCGCGCTTCGGTGGTTTGCAGACTCTCGATCTTGGGCCACGCACGGGCGAGTTCATGCTGCTCTTTTACGCCGACGAAGCGAAGCTCTACGTTCCCGTCGAACGCCTGGACCTCGTGCAGCGCTACTCGAGCGCAGAAGGTCATCAACCACAGCTCGATCGACTCGGGGGCTTAGGCTGGCAGAAGACAAAGGCCAAAGCAAAACGCGCGATGCGCGACATGGCCGACGAGCTCCTGCGTCTCTACGCGGAACGGAAACTGGTAGGTGGTTACGCATTCGCTGCCGACACACCCTGGCAGCAGGAGTTTGAAGACGGCTTTCCATTTGTGCTCACTCCCGATCAGGAAACCGCGATCGAGGACGTAAAGAAAGACATGCAGGAAGCGGTGCCGATGGACCGACTGCTCTGCGGCGACGTCGGTTACGGGAAAACGGAAGTAGCCATGCGCGCGGCTTTCAAGTCGGTGATGGAAGGAAAGCAGGCGGCGATCTTAACGCCGACTACAGTGCTCGCTTATCAGCACTACGACACGTTTCGCAATCGCTTCGCTCCGTTCCCAGTGAAGGTGGAATTGTTATCTCGCTTTCGATCGTCAAAGGAACAGAAGGAAGTGGTGAAACGGATCGAGACCGGGGAAGTCGACGTGATCATCGGCACGCATCGGATTCTGTCGAAGGACGTATCGTTCAAGGATCTCGGCCTGGTGGTCGTGGACGAAGAACAGCGTTTCGGTGTCGCTCACAAAGAGCGGCTCAAACATCTCAAGAAAAAAGTCGACGTGTTGACGCTTTCGGCAACGCCGATTCCCCGGACGCTCAACATGTCGCTCAGCGGCATGCGCGACATGTCGCTAATCGAAACGCCACCTCGCGATCGTCTCGCGATTCAGACTCAAGTGGTCCAGTTTTCCGAGAGCGTGATCAAGTCCGCGATCGATCTGGAACTGTCCCGCGGCGGCCAGGTGTTCTTCATCCATAATCGCGTGGAGACGATCGAGACGATTGCGGCGCTCGTGAAACGGTTGGTTCCCCAGGCGCGGCTCGCCGTCGGCCACGGCCAGATGAACGAAAAGGAGATGGAGCGGGTAATGCTCGACTTCATCGACTACAAATATGACGTTCTGGTTGCGACGACCATCATCGAGAACGGCATAGACATCCCGCGCGCAAACACCATCATCATAAATCGCGCCGATCACTACGGTCTTTCTCAGCTTTATCAGTTACGCGGGCGTGTGGGGCGTTCGAGCCGCAGGGCTTACGCCTACCTGCTAATACCCAGTGAACAGGAGCTTTCACCCATTGCCCGTCGACGTTTAGCAGCCATTCGCGAGTTTTCTGATTTAGGCGCCGGATTTCGTATCGCGGCCCTCGATCTTGAACTGCGCGGCGCCGGCAACCTGCTTGGAGGTCAGCAATCGGGGCACATGGAGGCGCTCGGATTCGATCTCTACACGCAGATGCTGGAGCGTACGGTCGCCGAGCTGCGGGGCGAAGAAGTTGAGGATGAGACGAGCGTCACGATCAATTTGGCAGTCGATGTCGCTATTCCCGACGAATACATTTCTGACATGGGGCAGCGGTTGAGAACGTATAAACGCGTTTCTTCCGCACGCGATGAAGCCACCCTCGCGAGTATTCGGACGGAAACTGAAGACCGTTATGGACGGATTCCATTGCCGGTTGACCGGTTATTTGCGTACGCGCGTTTGCGTCGTTTATCGGAAGAGCTGGGGATAGTTTCGATCGATCGGACGCCGGATGGAGCGGCCATCAAGTTCAGTGAAAAGGCGCGGATTTCCCCCGAGAAACTCGGTGAATTCGTGACGGCGACCCCAGGAGCGGTCTTCACGCCAAACGGTGTTTTACGGGTGATTTTGACGGAAGAGGAGCAGGACGAAGTGCTCGACGTAGCTCGTGCCGTGTTGCTACGGCTTCGTGCCAGCGATTAGAATCACAGGATTTTGCAGGATTGTTCAGGATTTACATGTTCATTCTGAGACATCCTGTCAATCCTGTCCAACTGACCGGTTTTTTTAGAGGAGTGCCCTAGTGAAATTTAAATACCTTGCAGCCTTTGCTGCACTCATTATCTTCACGTTTTGCGCAACGAGCGTCTTCGCTCAGGAAGGCGAAACAACCGTCGTTGACGAAGTAGTCGCCCAGGTCAATGACGACGTCATCACGCTCTCGCAGTTGAAAAAGGAGACGAAAGAGCGCATCGACGCTTTGAAGCAGAGTGGCAAGACCGAGCAGCAGGCAATTGATGAAGTTAACAAGCGTCAGGCAGAACTGATTGCGACGCTCATTAACGAGAAGCTTCTGTTGCAAAAAGGGAAGGAACTCGACCTGGCAACCGAGATCGAGGCCGAGGTCAACCGGCGCATGCTACAGATTGCGAACGAGCAGGGCATCACGTCGATCGAAAAGCTCTACGAAGCGATGCGTCAGAGTGGGCTTAATCCCGAAGACGTTCGCCGCACCATGCGCACCGAGATGATGAAGCAGGCCGTGTTGCAGCAGGAAGTGGACCGGCGCGTTTATCTCAGCCCTTCCACCGAAGAAGTGAAGAAATTCTTTGAAGCGCATCCCGATAAGTTTCGCAAACCTGAGAGCGTCAAGCTTTCCGAGATTTATCTCTCGACGAATGGCAAAGACGAAGCGGCAGTAAAAGCGCGCGCGCTGGAACTGGTGACACAGCTTCGTGCCGGAGCAGATTTTGGTGCGCTTGCCGCCGCCAACTCGGAACGCGAGAAGGATAATGTGCGCACAGCGCCAAAGGACAAGGGATACGTCGGCGAGTTTGATGTGCCGCAGTTGCGTGAAGACCTCATGGCGGCACTGAAGGATGTTAAAGCGGGTGGGGTAACCGAGCCGATCCGTACCGCGGAAGGCTTTCAGATCCTGCGCGTTGATGAGCGCATACCGCAGGGATCTGCTCCGGTTTTCAACGACAATCGCGTGCGCGAAGCGATGTTGACGGAGCGTCAGCCGAAGGAGCGCGAAGATTATCTGCAGCACTTGCGCAACGAGGCGTTCATCAAAGTCACTGAAACCTATCGCGCCAGCGTCGATCCGCTTTTGAAGATCGCGGCTCCGGTCGCTGCCAAGGGCAAAGAAAAGAACGACGACAAAAAATCGAAGAAGCCATAACTATTTAGCCACGTCCAGAAGCCCTGAATATTAGCCACGACGGCGTATCTCATTTCTGATCTGTGTGATCTGTGTTTATCCGTGGCAGACCCCGCCTGTGCAGAAGCCCCGCATAGTTGTTTACAAGCACGAGCGTAAACTCGAGTTCTACTCAGATAAAACTCTGCTAAAGACCTATCGCATCGGCCTCGGTTTCAGTCCGGTGGCCGACAAAGTACGCGAAGGTGATGGCGCGACACCCGAAGGCGACTTCTACGTCTTCGTGAAGAACAACAAGAGCGCTTATTACCTGTCGGTCGGCGTCAGCTATCCAAATGTAGAAGACGCTGAGCGCGGATTGCGCACGGGGTTGATCACACAGGCTCAGCACGACGCGATCGTCGAAGCGCACCGGAAGAAGACCGCGCCGCCCCAGTACACGAAACTCGGCGGATTGATCTACATTCATGGGAACGGCGCGAAAAGCGATTGGACATGGGGCTGCGTCGCGTTGGAGAATGGGGATATGAAGGAGTTGTACGACGCCGTTTCAGTCGGAACCCCCGTGACTATTAAGCCATGATGGCAAGCCGTGATGCCCGAAATCAAGCCGTTCAAGATTCGTGACGTTGAGATCAATCCGCCCCTCGTGCTGTCACCGATGGCGGGTGTGACGGACGTCTCTTTTCGACGCCTGTTGAAGCGGCGTGGCGGTGTTGGTCTGTCTGTGTCGGAGTTCATTTCGGTTGAAGGTTTGACGAGAAACAATCCGAAGTCGAAACGGCAGATGAGGTTCTACGAAGACGAGCGACCGTTTGCCGTGCAGATCTTTGGCGGACAGGTCGAACGGATGTGCATGGCCGCGGAAATGGCGCAGGAAGTCGGGGCCGACATTCTGGATGTGAATTGCGGCTGTCCGGCGCCGAAGGTCGTGAAGCACGGCGGTGGCTCGGGATTGCTCAAGGATCACAACCGGCTGGCGGACATTCTGAAAGCAATCAGGAAAGTGATCACGATTCCATTGACGGTGAAGATTCGTGCCGGCTTTTACGATCACACCATCAACGCCGTGGAGACTGCGAAGCTTGCGGAAGACTGTGGCGTGGAGCACATCGCTTTACACGGTCGCACAAAGGAGCAGGGATATCGTGGCCTCGCAAATTGGGATCTCGTGCGGCAGGTCAAGGAAGTTGTGCGTGTGCCCGTGTCGGGCAGTGGTGATGTGACGACGATCGAAGGTGCGTTTGAGAAGTTTCGAGAAACTGGTTGCGATGGCGTTTTGATTGGACGGGGTGCGATGGCCAATCCGTGGATCTTTCGCCAGATCGAAGATGCGATGCACGGGCTCCCGATCTTTGAACCGACACTCGCCGACAAACGCGCGATACTTCACGAGTACTTCGACATGCTTCGTGAAGACATGCCTGAAACTCCGGCCATCAATCGCATGAAGCAGCTCGCGGGACAATTTACTCGCGGTCTTCAGGGCGGCGCATTATTCCGCACCTCGATTTATCACTCACACACAGTCGAAGAGGTGCTGGATCGCATCGAGGAATACTTCGAAGCCATCGAATCCGGTCGACCCTACTACGGTGAAGCCGGACCACCGATTAACGCGGAGGAAATCACGGATTGTAACGTGTTTACGTCTTAATCCGTGGCTTTGATCCGCGTTTGTCCGTGCCGCTCCCGGTATCGAGAGCAACGGGCGCCGGATAACCCTTCTTCGCCACTGAACTGATGTCGATTACAGTCTCTTTCTTTACATCCTTCAGCGCGTTCAAGATCTCTGTGCGCTGTTGCTCCGAGAGATCTTCCAGCCTAACGCCATTCGCCTCCAGCACCGCACGCAGATTCTCTTCCGTGTTCGTATCCTGCGCGTAGACGTCTTTGTAAATGTGCAGCTTACCATCTTCCAGCACGATCGTTTCGTAACGCAGCTCGACCGGCACGGTCTGATTGAGTTTTACGGTCTTCGTTTTCTCCTTGTCCTCCAGATACGACGCGATTTCGCTATCGGTGATCGCCGAAGTGTTTGAAACTTTCGCGAGCTGCGCCGCGAAATCCTTGACCTGTGGAGTCGTCAAACCAACACAACCGTGTGACGCAAACTTCCCGATCTTCGAAGGCGCCTTACCGCCGTGAATCAGCGACGGCAAACCGATCGGGATCTTGATTGGTCCAAGCGGGTTATCTTTATCGCCGGCTTTGACAGTTTCGCCGGCAGTCACGTTCTTCATCTTGGCAACCCACGGCGAATCGGGCGGCGTCCACGTCGGATTGAAAATTATCTGATTGGCTTTGCGTAAGCCGAACGGGAGTGGAAACTGCGGATAACCGATGCCGACCTTGTACGACTTCACCAGTGAGCCATCCTGAAAGAGGTCCATGCGAAACGCCGGAATGTTGACGACGACACGCGTGTCAGTCGGAACTGCGTTTGGTCCTTTCAACATCGCGATGGTCGTGCCTGAACTACCAGCCTCGGACGGATCGCCTTTGGACCAGTAATCATTCACCACGGTCCTGAGTTGCTTTTCCTTTTCATCGCCGAGAATCTTGCGCAGTTCGTCGGACGCACGCGTGCGTGCGGCGCTCGCGTTGCCGTCGGTGTCTTCGGCGTTCGTTTCCTGAAGTCTTGCGATCTCAGCACTCGAGACTTTCTTGATTTGATCGATCTGTTCGTCCGAGAGTTTTAGATTCTGTCTCAGTTGGCCCACAAACTTTTCGTCACTGAGCAGCGCGTCGAGCAGTGGCAAAGTCACCTGGACCGAAGCTGGCTCGGACGTTGTTGCAGGTGTCGCTGCAGGCGCTGTCGATGCGCTTGGTGACGGCGAAGTTGTGGCGACTGGAGTGTTTGAATTGTTGGGTGCAACAGTACAACCTGTTAACAAACAGGCGAGAAAAGCGAGACTCACAAACCGCAGGTTCACGATATTTTGGCTCCTCTAAACAGTGTGTTTCAGTCTGAATTGAGCAACAGGCGTTCCAACGCCGGTCATTCATTTACACGGATTTTCTGCACGATTTACGAACGTTTAGGAGGCTAGCGCGCTCGGTTCTGTAGCAGCGGATAGGGATTGATGTTGGTGCCTTCCCAATAACGTTTTGGGTCGGTAACGAGGGCAATCGAGAAGTGAAGATGGTAATTGCCGGCGCCTGCATTGCCGGTATCGCCGACGTAAGCAATGACATCGCCCTGTTTCACGAGGTTGCCTTCAGCCAGACCTTCTGCGTAGTGAGACAGGTGCGCGTAATAGAAGATCATTTCCTGGTTAGAGCTGAGTTGATAAATGGTCGTGCCGCCGCGTTCGCTCTGAAATAGCTTGATGATCTTGCCGTCTGCGGCAGCCAGAACGGGGGTCTCAGCAGCCGCGGGAATATCGATCGCGTCGTGCGTTCGGCCTTCTGATCGTGCATCGGAGTAGGTGTCGAGCAACTGGTCCGGACGCACACCCGCGACAGGGATGATCAGGTTCAGGCGGCCGACGAAATTTGTAGGTTCGGGCGTTGGCGTTGGAGATTCTGACGGCGGTAACGGTGTGCCTATAGCAATTGGAGCGCCTGGAGGAAGATCAATTGCGGGGAGTCGAGGTGTCGTCCGAAACGTGCTCAGAATCGAAACGATCGAAACGATCACCAGAAACAGGACGGACAGCAGGATTCGGAGCTTCCATGGTCCCATGGAAGGCTTTCATTACAACTGGCGTTCCGTAACATGGATACGACGGATTTGCGAACCGGATAAGCGCTGATCCGATCTTCACATCCGTTTCATCTGCGTCCCCGCTCCGAGGAACCAGCTCGCGCCGACACGCAGCCGATGATGCCATGTGGGTAAGCGTGATGTGTACAATGCGAATCGTGCTTGTCGTGCGAGGGCGCCACCGAACGCTTTGCCACCAGTCAGTACGGCTGCTCGTTCCGTTCCCAGGCTGATCGCTTCCCCCAACTCTTCGAAATGCTTCGTGTGCATTTCATTGCCTTCCATGTAAGCCTTGATGTTGCGACCCGCGAGTGTTGCTTGCTGGAAGGCGAGCTGCGCGGTGCCGGCAAGAGTCGGTGTCGCGTCCGGATAGAAAGCGATATCACCGAGTGCGAAGACATTGACGTGCTGCGACAACTGTAACGTGGGGTTGACGACCAGCAACCCGCGCTTACTCTTCTCAACATCGAGTTGCTCGATCAATGGGCTCATCTTTACGCCGCCGGTCCAAACGACTGCCGCAGTTTTCAAACTCTCGTGCTTACCTTCGTGCTCAAAGGTCAGCTCGCCGGATGTCACTTTCACCACCCGCGTATTTGTATGTACTTCCACGCCAGACTTATCCAGCGCATCTTCGACGAACTCCCGGATCTGATCTCCCATTCCCGGAACGACTCGATCGCCCATTTCGATTACCAGCACGCGCGGCTCGCCCTGCAGCGCACGGCGTTTGAACGCATCGCGCAACAGGTCAGCCATTTTGGTGGAAAGCTCACATCCGCTCGCGCCGGCGCCAACCACTGCAAATGTCGCTTCACGCCGTGCGTCGAGAGGCGCAAAATCGGGTGGAATGCGATCGAGCATAGTCACCATTCGCCGTCGCAGATTGTCGGCGTGGCTAAGTTTTCGGAAGGGCAGAGTAAACTCTTCCGCACCCTCGACGCCCACATAATTGGTCACACCGCCAATCGCAAGGACCAACGCGTCGTAGTTCAACGACTCGTGACCGGCGAGTGAAACCGACTGAGCCTTGAGGTCGATCCCGGTTATCGTCGCCTGCACAAAATGAACGTTGTCATCGAGCAGCTCATCGTATCGCGGTGCGATGTGCCAGGCTTCAACTTCGCCGCTGAGGTACTCGTAAAGCATCGGCGTAAAAAGGAAGTGATCCGCGTCGCTAACGAGGGTTACATCGAACGATCCGGCAAGGTCGAGAGCCGTAAAAAGCCCCCCGAAGCCGCCTCCGAGAATCAGGATTTTCGCTTTTGACATTGGCCACGATAGTACACCGAAATTAGCCACAAAAAGGCACAAAAAGCACAAAAGAAATTTTCTGATGTGCACGTGCCCTGTTGGCCTTGGAAGAGACTAATGAGCGCCGTCGCTGGCTTGCCTCTTTTGTGCTTTTTGTGCCTTTTTGTGGTTGATCCGTGGTTCCGTTTGTGCCTTGTAGTGGCCTCATGTTACATTGACGTTGCTTTTTAAGTTTAGCGGTTGCCGCTTTTAGGCGGAGTTACTGCGGTCGAGGAGGACCATTTAAGCAAGTGGCGTTAGCAAAAGAAACGAAAGAACAGATAGTTACGGATTTCCGTACGCATGAGTCAGACACCGGTTCACCGCAAGTTCAGGTCGCACTTCTTAGTAAAAGAATCAACGACCTCACTGAGCATTTCAAGACCCATAAAAAAGACAATCACTCGCGACGCGGCCTGCTGAAAATGGTCTCGCAACGTCGTAGTTTGTTGGACTACCTAAAGCGCACTGATATAGAACGCTACCATGAAGTGGTAAATCGTTTGGGTCTGCGCCGATAGTTAGACACATTGAAGAGAGCTTCGAATCTCTATTGAGTTAAAGCCCGCGTCTATCGAAGAGCTTGTGGCAGTGCCGAACGTGACGGCGATTGACTGCAAACAAGCTGACGTGTACGGCCCAAAGCTTCGAGCAATAAGGCGGCATGAGC